>DATHUR010000095.1:0-8125 GCA_035462025.1 Egicoccus sp.
TGAGCTCGCCGCCCGCCTCGCCGAAGTCCTCGGCGACATGAAGGGCGCGGCCATGAAGGTCGGCCAACTGCTCAGCTTCGTCGACCTCGACCTGCCGCCCGACGTCAAGAACGTCTACCACGACGCACTCGCACAACTACGCGACGCCGCGCCCGAGTTCGACCCGGGCGCGATCGATCAGGTGCTGCGCGAAGAGTACGGCGCCGCGCCCGAAGCGGTGTTCGCGACGTTCGAGCGCACCCCGCTGGCGGCGGCCTCGATCGGCCAGGTCCACGCCGCGACGCTCGAGGACGGCCGTGAGGTCGTGGTCAAGGTCCAGTACCCCGGGGTGGCCGAGGCCGTGCGTTCGGACCTGCGCAACGCCGAGACGTTCCGTCCGATCGCACGCCTGCTCGCCCCCAACCAGGAGATCGAACCGCTGCTCGAGGAGTTGCGCGAGCGGGTCGACGACGAACTCGACTACCAGCGCGAGGCCCGCTACCAGCGCGCGTTCGCGACCCGCTATGCCGGTCACCCGTTCATCCACGTGCCCGACATCGTCGGGGATCTGTGCCGCGCCCGGGTCCTGGTCAGCGAACGGGTGTACGGCGCCAAGTTCGACGAGGTTGCCGCGACCGCCGACGAGGCGACCCGCCAGCGGGTCGGCGAGATCGTGTTCCGCTACGCCTTCGGCTCGATCGGCCGCTTCCGGCTGTTCAACGGCGATCCGCACCCGGGTAACTACCTGATCGAGCCCGAAGGCTCGGCGGCCGACGGTGGCGTGCGCGTGGCCTTCATCGACTACGGCTCGGTGAAGATGTTCACGCGCGAGCGCTACGACTCGATGCGCACGGTCGAGCAGTCGGTCGCCCGGGCGGACCGCGACGACGCGATCGCCGCCCTGCGCGCCGCCGGGTTCCTGCCGAAGACGGTGCGCGTGGACGAGGACCTCGTCCACGAGTGGTTCCGGCTCTACACCCGGCCCGTGGTCGCCGAGCAACCGTTCACCTTCACGGCCGAGTACGCGGCCGAGGTGATCCGTTCGACCACCGACCCGCGCAGCCCCTACGCCGACGTGCTGCGCAAGCTCAACCTGCCGCCCGACTACCTGCTGCTCAATCGGATCCAGTGGGGGTTGAACTCGGTCCTCGGGCGGCTCGGCGCCACCAACGACTGGCGGGCGATCCGCGACGAGTACGTGGTCGCCGACGCGCCGCCGGCGACGCCGCTGGGCGAACTCGACAGCGCGTGGTGGCAGACCCGCGACCCGGCGGTCGATCCGCCGGCCTAGCTCGGCAGACGCACACCGTGGTCGGCGACCATCGTGTCGAGCCAGCGCGCGAGGAACAACGCCAGGTGACCGCGCTGGAGGCTCGACGCCGCATCGAAGTGGCCGTCGCCGTCCCCAGCCGCCCAGCCGGCGTCCGCGATCTGGTTGATGGCGCGCTCGTGGGTGCCGCTGTCGTCGACGAACCAGTCGCGGGACGGGGCATCGAGCCGCTGACCGGTCCGGTACTCGGCGGCCTTGACCAGCATGCTCGCCATCTGGCCGCGGGTCACGGTCTGGCTCGGGCGGAAGGTCCCGTCGCTGAAGCCGCCGACGACACCGATCCCGGCCAGTTGCCCGATCGCGGTGGCATGGGACACGCCGGTGAGGTCGGTGAACCGCGGCGGCGCCACCTGCAGCACCCCGCCCGACTCCTCGAGTGCACGGGCCAGGAAGGTGGCGAACTGCGCGCGCGTGACCGCCTGCCCCGGCGAGAAGGTGCGGTTCGACGTGCCCTGGGCCACGTCCCACCAGGCCAGGCAGTCGACCGCCCGTGCCTGCGACGCCCCGACGTCGGTGAAGCCGGCGGAGGGCACACGATCCGACGGGCAGGCGCGGTCGATCGAGCGCGCCTGTGGCACCGGTCGCGCGGCCGGTGCGGTCGTGCCGTCGCCGCGTCGGAACACCGCCGTGGCGTACATGCGGCCGTTCGAGGCGACGGACACGCCGATGCCGACCTCGTCGAAGGTGGCCGACATCAGGTTGTCACGGTGACCGGGCGAGTCGAGCCACCCGCGCATGATTCGGTCCGCCGCGGCCTTCCAGCCGCCCATCGCGTCGACGGGCCCGGCCCAGGCGATGTTCTCGCCCCAGGCCGACCAGCAGCAGATCTGCCCGCTCACCGACGGGTTGTGCCGGAAGTCGCCCGTGCGCGCCATCTCGTCCGACCACGTACGGGCCACCTCGGTGAGGTCGCCGGCGGACCGCAGCGCCGCGCGCGCGGAGCCCGCACGGACCCGGTTGTGCTCGGCGACGAGATGGGACTCGGCCGAGGACTCGGCCCCGGTCCGGGCCCGTGCGGCGGTCGCCGGCAGCGCGCTGGCCACCACGAGCGTGGCGGCGAGCGCGAGCACCAGGCTCGGCACGGCGGCAACGGACAACGGACGGCGGAGCAGCGGCAACGTGCGGCCTTGGGACGCGGTCTGGGGCCGGCGAACCGGGACCTTGGTCCCGGTCCATCCACCTGTACCAACGTCCCCGGCCGCTGCGGGGTTCCCGGGACTCCGACGGATCGCCTCAGCGGGCCGGATCGGCCCCTGACGCCCGCCAGCTCGGGGTCGGCGTCGCTTCCTGCGCGGCCGCGGCCGGGTCGGGATCACCGACATGATCGCCGTCGGGCCGCACCGTCACCCCGTAGAGGTGGCACGAGACCTGGCGCCCCTCGACCGCCTGGATGGCCGGCTCGGGGGCGTCACGGAAGCGCACGACGACGCCGTCGGCGTCCTCACGCACGTCCTCGATCGCCGTGGCCACGCGGGTCGGCAGCTGGTCACCGTGGCGGCGCAGCCAGCTCGCGAGCTCGTGTGGCTGACCGGACGGGAACCGGACCTCCTGACGGGTCAGCTCGACGTCGCCGAGTTGTCCGACCATGCCGAGCTCGCGCTCGAAGGTGTCCTCGTCGACCTGGGTCCAGCGTTCCTCGATCGCCTCGACCAGGTCGCGGCCCTCCCACCCGCACGCCGCGAACGCCTCGGGGCAGCGGGGATGGAACCGGCAGCCGGCCGGGGGGTTGAGCGCATCGGGGATCTCGCCGCGGGGCAGCCGCTTGATCCGGTCGCGCCGCGACGGGTCGGGCAGCGGAATCGCATCCAACAGCGACCGCGTGTACGGGTGCTGCGCGTCGTCGTAGATCCCCGCGCTGTCGCCCCACTCGACCATCTGCCCGAGATACAGGATGCCGATGCGGTCGCACAGGAACTTGCCGGACGCGAGGTCGTGAGTGATGTAGAGGTAGGTCAGCCCCATCTCGTTCTTGAGATCGAGCATCAACTCGAGGACCTTGGCGCGCACGGACATGTCGAGCGCCGCGACCGGTTCGTCGGCGACCACGAACTCGGGCTCGGTGATCAGCGCGCGTGCGATGACCAGGCGCTGCTTCTGCCCACCGGAGAGGTCCTCGGGGTAGACGTCGAGGAAGCGCTCGGCGGGGGCCAGGCCACAGCGCTCGAGCATCTCTGTCACCCGCTGGCGGACCTCGGCCCGGCTCGACGCGATGCCGTGGATCCGCAGCGGGTGCCCCACGCCCTGCACCACCGTCATCGCCGGGTTGAGGGCGGCGTTGGGGTCCTGTGACACCATGGCGAGGTGGCGACGCAGCGGCCGGAAGCGCTTCTCCCCCAGGCCGACCAGTTCCTCGCCCTTCCAGCGGATGGATCCCGACGTCGCCGGTGCCAGGCCCAGGATCGTCCGACCGAGGGTGGTCTTGCCCGATCCGGACTCGCCGACCAGGCCGAATATCTCGCCCCGGCGCACGTCGAACGAGACCCCGTCGACCGCCTTGACCTCGGCCCCCTCGCCCCGGGCGAACAGGCCCTGACGCACCCCGAAGTGGGTGTGGAGGTCGCGCACCTCGAGGATCGCGTCCCCGGATGGTTCGCCGCCGGGACCGGGGCGGTCCGTTGCGGCATGCGATGGCAGCGCGCTCATGCGGGCACCTTCCCGTGACCGATCTCGGCGCCCTCGTAGAGCAGGCACGCCGCCTCGTGGTCGGGGCCGACCGGCGTGAGTGCCGGGTCGATGCGCTCCGAACCCTCGGCCTTGATCGGGCAGCGCGGCCGGTAGCGGCACCCGCGTGGCGGATCGACCAGGTCGGGCGGTGTGCCGTCGATGGACACCAGTTCGGTCGTGTCCACGCTGATCACCGAGGCCAGCAGCCCCTGCGTGTAGGGATGTTTCGGGTCGGCGAAGACCTCGGCCACCGGCCCGATCTCGACGATGCGACCGGCGTACATGACGGCGACGCGGTCGCAGGTCTCGGCCACGATGCCGAGGTTGTGGGTGATCAGCATCAGGCCGACCTGCTCGTCCGCGCGCAGGCGATCGAGCAGGTCGAGGATCTGCGCCTCGACGATGACGTCGAGCGCCGTCGTCGGCTCGTCGGCGATGATCACCGCGGGCCGCAGCACGATTCCCAGTGCGATCATGATGCGCTGGCGCATGCCGCCGGAGAACTCGTGGGGGAAGTTGTCCGCCCGGGTGCGCGGGATCCCCATCTGGGCCAGCGCATCGCGGGCCATGTCGCGGGCCTCGTCCTTGCTGATCTTCGGCCGGTGGGCTCGGATGGCGCCGACGAAGTGCTCGCTGACCCGCATCAGCGGGTCGAGCCGGGTCATCGGCTCCTGGAAGACCAGCGCCACGTCCTCGCCCCGGGCGCGCCGCAGCCGCGACGTCGACGCCCCGATGAGCTGTTCGCCGCGCAGCCGCACGCTGCCGCCGACGGCCGCCCCGGGCGGCAGCAGCTGCATCAGGCCGCGTCCCATCGACGACTTGCCGCAGCCCGATTCGCCGACGACGCCAAGGCTCTCACCGGCGTGCAGGTCGAACGAGACCCGATCGACGGCGTGCAGTGGACCGCGCGGGGTGCCGTAGGACACCGACAGGTCGCGCACCTCGAGGACCGGCGCGGTCGTCGAGGCGGTGCCCGCGGTGAAGGTCGGCGCGGACTCGGGCATCAGCTGTTCTCCCGCGTGATCGTCTGCGAGACGTCGGCCTCGCCCCCGGCGGCCTGACTCTCGGGGGCGGGGTCGCGCCGGCGCGGCACCCGGCCCTTGAAGCCCTTGACCCGCAGCAGCGGGTTGACGATGTCGTTGAGCCCCTCGCCGACCAACGTGAGCCCGGTGACGAGCGCCATGATGGCCAGGCCAGGGAAGAAGGCGGTCCACCAGAAGCCCGACACCACGTCGGTGATGGCGCGCGACACGTCGAGACCCCACTCCGCCTGGGGGTAGGGCACCCCAAACCCGAGGAACCCGAGCCCGGCGAGGGTGAGCACGGCATCGGCCGCGTTGAGCGTGAAGATGACGGGGACGCTCTGCACGACGTTGAAGAAGATGTAGCGGCCAACGATCGTGCGCGGCGGCGCGCCCATCGCGCGGGCGGCCTCGACGAAGGGTTCTTCCTTGACCGACAGGGTGTGGTTGCGGATGACGCGGAAGTACTGGGGCACGTAGACCACGCCGACCGCGACCGCCGCCGAGGCCAACCCCGGCTCGAAGTACTGCTGCAGCACGAAGGCCACGATGATGGCGAGCAGCAGGCCCGGGATCACGTAGATCGCGTCCATCAGCGTGACCAGCACCCGGTCGAGCTTCCCGCCGCGGTAGCCCGACATCAGCCCGAGCGGCACACCGATCCCCATCGCGAGCAGGGTCGAGAGCAGCACGATCGAGAAGGCGACGCGGGCCCCGTGCACCACCCGCGAGAACACGTCGAGGCGCGCGGAGGTGGTTCCGAACGGGTACCCCTCGCCGGGCTCCACCCGGCGCGGCAACTGCTCGCACTCGACGTCCGTGCCGCAGCGTTGGCCCTCGAGCAGGCGCGGGTCGTCGGTCGAGCCGACGACGTACTGGTACTGGTCCTCGCCATAGGGGGCGACGACGTCGGGGAACAGCGCCAGGAACGCGAACACGAGCGTGATGATCCCGCCGACGATGACCAGCCAGCGGGCCATCGGGTTGGCGCGGCGCCAGGGCCGCAGCGCGTGTTCGATGCGCGTACGCAGCGCCCCGCGGGCGGGGTCGGACGAGGTGGCCATCAGTACCTCA
Source organism: Egicoccus sp. (assembly GCA_035462025.1). Taxonomy (GTDB): domain Bacteria; phylum Actinomycetota; class Nitriliruptoria; order Nitriliruptorales; family Nitriliruptoraceae; genus Egicoccus. Next base: position 6,070 of record DATHUR010000095.1, read on the forward strand.
CGCGGGGGTCGATGAGCCCGTTGATGATGTCGATGAGCAGGCTCACCGACACCACCAGGACGGCGAAGAAGGTCACGATGCCCTGCACCGCGGCGTAGTCGCGGTTGTTGATGTAGCGCACCAGGCCCTGTCCGAGCCCGGGCCACGAGAAGGTCGTCTCGGTCAGGATGGCCCCGCCGAGCAGGAGCGCGAACTGCAGGCCCATGATCGTCACGACGGGCACCAGCGCGTTCTTGAACGCGTGCCGGAAGACCACCTTGCGGTCGGCGATGCCGCGGGCGTGGGCCGCCTCGACGTAGTCGCTGCGCAGGGTCTGGAGCATGTTGACCCGGACCATGCGAATGAACACACCGCTGATGACGAGCCCGAGCGTCACGCCGGGCAGGATCAGGTGCTCCAGTGCGTCGACGAAGAAGGTCCAGTTGCCGGTGATGACGGCGTCGAGCAGGTAGAAGCCGGTGACGTCCTCGTACGCGATCCGCGCCCCCAGGCGGTTGCCGGTCGGCAGCAGGCCCCACCGGTTGGCGAACAGCATCTGGGCCAGGATCCCGAGCCAGAACACCGGTGCGGCATAGATCAGCACGCCGAAGAGGCGGCCGCCGACGTCGAACAGTCCGTCGCGTCGCCGTGCCCCGACGGCGCCGACGAAGACGCCGACCGTGACCGCGACGATCATCGCGAAGGCGGTCAGCTCGAAGGTCGCCGGGAACAGGTCGGCGACGATCTGGGTCACCGGTCGGGGGTCGGTGACGGGGTTGCCGAGATCGCCGGTCGCCACGCCGGCCAGGTAGCGGCCGTACTGGACCAGGATCGGGTCGTTGAGGCCCGCGGCCTCGCGACGCACCTCGAGCTGCTCGGCCGAGATGCGGTCGCCGAGGGCCGCGGCGACGGGGTCGCCCGGCATGACCCGCAGGAGCACGAACAGCAGGGTGAGCAGCAGGAACAGAAAAACCGGGGCGAAGGCCAGGCGACCGAGGATGTAGGTCCGCAGGCTGCCCGAGCGTGCGTGCGCGGCCACGTAGGCCTCCCTTTCCGACGCGGCCGCGGCCGGACCCTCGTTAGGTCCGGCCGCGGTCGTGGTGTGCGTCAGGACTTGCCGATGAGGTTCCAGCGTGCCTGACCGGCGATGTCGATCGAGTTCTCGACACCCGTCAGACCCTCCGCGAAGTACGCGTGGAAGGACTCTTCGTACAGCGGGATCAGCGGCATGTCCTCGGCGGCGAGCTGCTGGATCTCGTCGAAGATCCCTTCACGCGCCTCGAGGTCGGTCTCCGCCTGCTCCTCGTCGATGAGGGCGTCCATGTCGGGGTTGCCGTAGAACCCGATGAACGTCTTCTCCGAGTGGTAGAACGGCTCGATGTAGTCGTCCGGGTCGATGTAGTCGGGGTACCACCCGAGCAGGTACGCCCCGTAGGCGCCCGTGTTCAGGTTGTTGGCGTACTCCGCGGCCCAGTCCGCCTCACGCGTGGTGACGTTGAACTGGCCGGACTCGGTCAGCGAGCGGGCGATGGTCTCGGCCACGTCCGGCTCGGTGTCGCCGTACTTGTTGAGCGGGTACCACAGCTCGATGTCGACCGGCTCGGCCAACTCCTCGCTGATGTCGGACATGTGGTCGGCGTGCGCCGGGTAGGCCGGCGGCACCATCGAGAACAGCGGCGTACCGGCACCCTCGAAGACCTCGTCGATGATGCGTTGACGGTCGATGTTGGCCGACATGGCGCGACGCACGGCGGGGTCGTCGAACGGCGCCTGGGTGACGTCGATGACGATGTAGCGGGTGCGACCGCCCTCGCCCTGCTCGACCGTGATGCCCTCGGTGCTCTCGAGCGAGGTGCGCTCGGCCGGACCGAAGTCGTTGATGTTGAGGTCGATCTCGCCGGCGTTGAGCGCGTTGGTCATCTGCGCCGAGGAGTCGAAGAAGCGGACCTCGACGGTCGAGACCTGCGGCGCCTCGCCCCAGTAGCCGTCCCACGCCTCGAAGGTCGCGCCGGTGTCGGGGCTGTAGTTGGTCATCTGGTACGGACCCGAGCCGACGATCTGGTCACCGACGATGAAC
>DATHUR010000096.1:0-7171 GCA_035462025.1 Egicoccus sp.
AGCGTGACGGCGACCCGATCGGCCGATGGATCTCCCGCCTCAACGAGGTCCTGCACGTGGCCGCGATCCTGACCCTGCTCGGTCTGCTGGCCTGGACGGTCGCCGACATCGTGGGCCGGTCGTTCTTCGACCGGCCCATGCGCGGGACCGTCGAACTCACCGAGTTGGCCGTCGTCGTCCTGGTCTATCTCGGCCTGGCCCGGGTCGAGAGCCAGGATGCGCACATCTCGGTGGACCTGCTCTATGTCCGCTTCGGACGCCGCATGCAACTGGGGCTGCGCGCACTGGCGCTGACCCTCGGCGTCATCGTGGTGGGGACGATGACCTGGCGCCTGTTCGACTACGCCGGCCAGTTGGCGGCCGGCGGCTACACCACCGGGATCCTGCGTCTCCCCCTGCGGCCGGTCGCGCTGCTCGGCGTCGCCGGCGCCGCCATGTTCGGGGTCACGATGGCCGCCAACCTGCTCCTCGTGCTGCGTGCCCTGGCCCGGGGGCGCTGACGATGGCCCCCGAACTCGTCGGCCTCATCGGCTTCTTCGTCATGCTGCTGCTGATCGCGCTGCGGGTGCCGGTCGCGATCGCGATGATCGGCGTGGCCGTCGTCGGCTACGCCTACCTGGTCTCGCCCGACGCGGCACTCGCGCGCTTCGGCGCCGACGCCTTCCGTGGCGCGTCGCTGTACAGCTTGTCGGTGATCCCGTTCTTCATCCTCATGGGGATGCTGCTGTCCAACGCCAACCTGGGCCGCGACGTCTACGTCGCGCTCGATCGGGTGCTGTGGCGCATGCGCGGCGGCCTGGCGGTGGCCACCATCGCCGCCTCGACGATGTTCGCATCGGTGAGCGGGTCGAGCATCGCGTCCGCGTCGACCATGTCGCGCGTCGCCGTTCCCGAGATGCAGCGCTACGGCTACGACGACGGGTTCTCCGCGGCCTCGGCCGCCGTCGGCGGCACACTCGGAGCGCTGATCCCACCAAGCGCACTGCTGGTGCTCTATGGCGTGCTCACCGCGGAACCGATCGGTCAGGTGCTCATCGCCGGACTGGTCCCGGGCCTGATGACGGCGGCCATCCTGATGCTGACCGCCTACCTGCTCGTCAGGCGCCGCCCGGCCCTGGCACCCGCGCAGGGCGACAAACCCGACATCAGCCTGCCGGGAGCCCTCCGGCTGGTCTGGGCCGTGCCCGTCATCTTCGCGATCAGCATGGGCGGGCTCTACTTCGGGGTGTTCACGCCGACCGAGTCCGGGGCTGCCGGGGCGTTTCTGGCGCTGGTCTACGGCGTGGCGACACTGCGACTGGGGCCGCGCAGCCTCTACCGCGCGCTCAGCGACACGGTCAAGGTCAGCGCGCAGATCTTCCTGCTCATGATCGCCGGGCAGATGTTCGGGTTCTTCCTCGCCGTGACGCGCATTCCCATGTGGCTCGGCCGCACCATCAGTGGGATCGATCTCGACCCGTGGGTGGTCGTGACCCTGATCTTCCTGATCTATTTCGTGCTCGGCGCGGTCATGGACGAGATCGCCATCCTCGTCATCATGACCCCGATGATGTACCCGGTGATCGTCGACCTGGGCTACGACGGGGTGTGGTTCGGCGTCCTGACGATGATGATGCTGCTCACCGGTCTGCTCACCCCGCCCGTCGGCCTGATCTCGTTCGTGGTCTCGGGCCTGACGGGGATCTCGCTGCGCGAGGTCTTCCGTGGCCTGACGCCGTTCTGGCTGGCCCTCTGCGTCGCGATCCTGCTGGTGATCGCGTTCCCGTCCATCGCCACCTGGCTCCCCGACCTGATGCGCTGACCCGACGAAACGGAACCTCTCGTGGCACACATCGACCTGCACGACCGCGTCGTCGTCGTCACCGGTGCCGGTGGCGGCCTCGGACGCAGCCATGCCCTGTCGCTCGCCCAGCGCGGGGCACGCGTCGTCGTCAACGACCTCGGCGGCGGTGGCGACGGCCCGTCCGCCGGCCGCGTCGTCGAGGAGATCGAGGCCGCAGGCGGCACGGCGCTCGCCGTCGAGGCCTCCGTGGCCGACCGCGAGGCCGCGCTCGACGTCGTCGAGCAGGCCGTCGAGGCGTTCGGCCGCGTCGACGCCCTGGTCAACAACGCCGGCATCCTGCGCGACCGCTCGTTCGCGAAGATGTCCGAGCAGGAATTCCGCGACGTCATCGAGGTGCATCTGCTCGGCGCGTTCCACCTCACCGCCGCCGCGTGGCCGCACTTCAAGGAGCAGGGCTACGGCAGGATCGTGAACACGACCTCCCCTGCGGGTCTGTTCGGCAACTTCGGGCAGGCCAACTACGCCGCCGCGAAGATGGGACTCGTCGGCTTCACCCGGACGCTGGCCATCGAGGGGCAGCGGGCGGGTATCAACGTCAACGTGGTGGCCCCACTGGCTGCCTCGCGGATGACCGAGACGATCCTGCCCGCAGAGGCGTTGGCCAAGCTCGATCCCGACCTGGTCTCGCCGCTCGTGACGTTGCTGTGTTCCGAAGCGTGTGAGCAGACCGGTGGGGTCTTCACCGCTGGCGGCGGCTTCGTCGGCCGGGTCGGCGTGCTGCAGGGGCCAGGCGCCGTGTTCGGAGACGGACTGACCCCCGAGGACCTCGCCGAGCGATGGGACGAGGTGATCTCGATGGACGACGCGGTGGAGTTCGACGGTGGTGCGGCCGAGCAGGGCGACTGGGTGCTGGACAGGGTCTGAACACAAGGTCCCGGGCGCGGCCGCCGCCCCGGAACGAGGAATCTTCGAGGAGCGTGGTATGAGCGACATGACGGTGGTCGAGGGCATCGACGGCTTGCGTGGGTTGGTCGGCAGCCAGGTCGGGTCGACGGACTGGATGGAGGTGACCCAGGAGCAGGTGAACCGGTTCGCCGACGCGACGGGCGACCACCAGTGGATCCATGTCGATGCGGAACGGGCGGCGGGCAGCCCGTTCGGCGGCACGATCGCCCATGGCTTCCTGACCCTGGCGCTGATCCCGGTCGTGCTCACCAGCGTGCTCGATGTCCGTGGCTTCGCGATGGGTGTCAACTACGGACTCGACAAGGTCCGGTTCCCCGCCCCGGTTCCGGTGGGCGCCAAGTTGCGGGGCAGCGTCGCCGTCGACGAGGTCAGCGAGGTCGCCGGTGGTGTCCAGACCGCCTACACGATCACGTTCGAGATCGACGGTGCCGCCAAGCCGGCGTGCGTCGCCCGCTTCCTCGAACGACGATTCGTGTGACATCCCGTGGAACCGGAGGCACCGTGAGCCGCCTCGACCTGGACGACCTGGTCGCGATCGACGTCCACACGCACGCCGAGATCTCGGCCGCTGGACATCCGTCGTTGAGCCCCGAACTCGAGGCGGGCAAGGCGGCGTACTTCAGGGCGGACACGCCACAGCCGACCATCGACGAGTTGGCCGACTACTACCGGCAGCGACGGATCGCGGCAGTGGTCTTCACCGTCGACGCCGAGCACGCCACCGGGCATCCGCCGATCAGCAACGACGAGGTGGCCGAGAGCTGTGCCCGTCACGGGGACGTGCTCATCCCGTTCGCGAGTCTCGATCCCCACCGTGGACGCGCGGCGGTGCACGAGGCGCGACGACTGGTCGACGACTGCGGCGTACGGGGCTTCAAGTTCCACCCGTCGCTGCAGGCATTCTGGCCCAGCGACCGGTTGGCGTATCCGCTGTACGACGCGATCCAGGAACTGGGGGTCCCGGCCCTGTTCCACTCCGGGCAGACCGGGATCGGGGCCGGGTTGCCGGGCGGTGGCGGGATCCGGCTCAAGTACTCCGACCCGATGCAACTCGACGATGTCGCCGTCGACTTCCCCGACCTCACGATCATCTGTGCGCATCCGTCCGTGCCCTGGCAGGACGAGGCATTGGCGGTGGCGACCCACAAGCCGAATGTCTACATCGACCTGTCGGGGTGGTCACCGAAGTACTTCCCGCCGCAGCTGGTGCGCCAGGCAAACTCGCTGCTGCGGCACAAGGTCCTGTTCGGTTCCGACTTCCCCGTCATCACGCCCGACCGGTGGCTGTCGGACTTCGAGCAGCTCGACCTCAAGCCCGAGGTCCGACCGTTGATCCTGAAGGACAACGCCGTGCGGGCGCTCAAGCTCGCCGGCTGACGCGACACGCGCCGCGCCGGCGCGGGGAGGGGCGAACGATGCACAACCAGGGGTTGGGATCCTGGCCGCGTCGGCGGGCCCGCATCGGCGGTGACGACGTCGCGCTGGTCCACGCCGGTGATCGGGTCACCTACGCCCAACTGGATGCGCGTGTCACCCGCTACGCCAACGCCCTGGCGGCGTTGGGGGTCGGCCGCGGCGACCGCGTCGCCTACCTCGGCCCGAACCATCCCGCCTTCGTCGAGACGCTGTTCGCCACGGGTGCGCTCGGTGCGGTCTTCGTCCCGCTGAACACGCGCCTGGCGCCGCTGGAGTTGGCCTACATGCTGCGAGATGCCGACGTCCGTGTCCTCGTCCACGACCCGCGCATGCAGCCCACGACCACGGAGCTGCTCGAGTCGGTGCCGATGCAGCACCTGGTCGAGGTCGGTCAGGGTGCCGACGGTCGGCCCGGGACCGAGGGGCTGATCGCCGCGGGCGCGGACACACCCCTCGACCATGGCGTGGCACTCGATGACATCGCGATGGTCATGTACACCTCTGGAACGACCGGTGAACCGAAGGGTGTCGTGCTGACGCACGGCAACCTGGCGTGGAACACGTTCAACGTGTTGATCGACGTGGACGTCTGCGCTGACGAGGTCACTCTCGTCAGCGCGCCGCTGTTCCACACGGCCGCGTTGAACCAGACCTTCCTGCCGACCTTCGTCAAGGGCGCCACCAGCGTGCTGGTGCCGGCGTTCGACCCGCAGGAAACCCTGAATCTGATCGCCGAACAGCGCGTCACGTGGATGTTCGGCGTGCCGGCCATGTTCCAGGCGCTGACGCGAGCTCCGGGCTGGGATCACGCCGACCTGTCCTCCCTTCGTGCCGTCGAGGCAGGTGGCGCACCGGTGCCCGAGGAGCTGATCCGGAGCTTCCAGGCCCGGGGGCTGACGTTCATGCAGGGCTACGGCATGACCGAGGCGGCGCCCGGCGTGCTGTTCCTGCGCGCCAAGGACAGCCTGCGCAAGGTCGGTTCCGCCGGAACACCCTGCTTCTTCACCGACGTGGACCTCGTCGCACCGGACGGAAACCCGGTCGCTGACGGCGACCTGGGCGAGATCGTGGTCCAGGGACCCAACGTCATGGCCGGCTACTGGAACAAGCCGGACGCCACGGCCGGCGTGCTCGACCGCGACGGCTGGTTCCGGTCGGGCGATGCCGCCATCCGCGACGACGAGGGGTATCTGTACATCGTCGACCGCATGAAGGACATGTTCATCTCCGGCGGTGAGAACGTCTATCCGGCCGAGGTCGAGAACGCCATCTACGACCATCCGGCGGTCGCGGAGGTGGCGGTCATCGGTGTGCCGGACGAACGGTGGGGCGAGGTCGGCCGCGCCTACGTCGTCCCACGGGCAGGCGAGTCGCTCGACCACGCCCGACTCGAGCGGTTCCTCGACGGCCGCCTGGCGCGCTACAAGATCCCGAAATCCGTCGTGGTGGTCGACGAGCTGCCCCGCAACGCCAGCGGGAAACTGCTCAAGAAGCGGCTTCGGGCCGAGGTCGCGGCGCAGGAGGGCTGACCACGCCGGCCGGTCAGGCGCCGGCGCGGACGAGGTGCGCGAATCGCTCGCCGGCCGGGCGCGCCAGGGCCGCGTAGGTGGCGAGGAAGACCTCTCGCGCCTGCGCGCGGGGGAAGTCGGGTGGGAGGAAGCGGGCAGGCAGGTCGGGGTCGTCGCGGATCAGGCGCCGCCAGTCGTCGACCAGTTCGGTGCGCTGCACGAGCGCTTCCTCGGGCGGAACCGTCCCGGCCGCGGCCCGCCGGTGCAGTGGCTGGTAGGTCAGCAGGTAGTCCGCGTAGGCGTCCCCGAGCGCATCGAGCTGCCAGGCCTCGTGCAGGCGGGCCATGCCGCCGGGCAGCAGTTCGAGGTCGGTGGTTCGCAGTACGAGTGCGTCTGCGAAGTCGAGTTCGACAAGTTGCTCGCGCACGGCATCGGCGCGGTCGTGGGGCGTGACCCACGTCGCGTCGAACAACGGCCAGAACGTCAGCCAGCGCAGGCGGGCTCGCAGCAACCGTCGCAGGTCGCCGTCGTCGACGGGCACGGAGAAGGCGATGAGGGTCCACGTGCCGTCCCAGGCCGCGCCGTCGTCGAGCGAGAAGATCCGCTGGCCGCCGCGTTCGAGCAGGCGCAGCGCCTGTTCGGTGGGGGCATAGCTGGTGCGGCGACCGACCTTGGTGCGCTCGAGCAGGCCGCGTTGCGTGAGGCGACTCAGCGTGGCGCGGGCGTTCGCCGCGGCGATGCCGAACTCCTCGAGTATCCGTACCAGCGCCGCCGATGGGATCGGGTCGCGGCTCGCACGCCCGTAGTCACCGAGCAGGGTCACGAGCAGACGCTGTGCGCGGGCGCGTCCCAGACGGCTGCCGACCGGGGGGCTTCCGGCGCCGGCCGGCACCTCGTTGTTCGCAAGGCCCGCAGCGAACAGGTCGGTCATGGTGCGCTCGATGGTCGGCGGCGGCCCCGGGCCCGTCCACCCGGGGGCCGTTGTCGACGAATGACGCTACCAGGACGGCCGTTGTGGAACTGTCGTGCATGGTCGGGCGAGCCCCCGGATCCCCGCCCCATGCATGCGCGCTTCCACGCGCTCTCGCACGCGCGCGCTGCTCCCGAACCGTGGCTGGTCGACGCCACCCCGCCGGCGTGACGGAAACAAAACAATGCGAATCCGCTCCCCGTGTCGACCAAATTGCATTGAATTTCCCGGCCGTTTCGGTCAGACTGCGTACACGGTGCCCGCGCGGCGGTGCGCCTGTGTGGCGCGCCCTCGTTGTGCGGTAGGCGTGCGCCGATGCGCGCGCCTGGTGCCGTCGGTCCACGGGCGTCGTGCCGGCTCCTCGGCCCGCTCGGCGAGCGCGCCGGACGCGGGCCGGGAACATCGGCCTGACGCGGGAAACCGCCCCCCTGGCGCCCGCTGCTGCCAGGCGACCGCCGTCGGGCGAGCCCACCGTCGGCGAGGTCGACCGGCGTATTCCGAGGGCAGTGATGTGCTCGAGACCGCGGG
>DATHUR010000097.1:0-4605 GCA_035462025.1 Egicoccus sp.
CGACGGCCCATGGGCCGTAGCGGTGGAGCATCATGCTGACCTCGTGGGTGACTGGACGACTGTCTAGACAATAGTCCAAACCTCGTTCCAGGTCAACGGCTAGTCTGGCGGCGTGAAAACGCCTCCGCCCGACCTCGCCACGCGTCTGCTCGCGGCCAGCGGCGAACTGCTGTCCCCGGGCGGCATGCCCCCATTCGGTGACCTGGCGGAGCGGTTGGACGTGTCGCGCGCCACCCTCTACTACTACTTCGCCGGCCAGGACGACCTGCTCGGGTTCCTGCTGCGTGCCCACGTCGACGCGGGCGCGGCCGTCATGGCGGCGGCGGATCCAGGTGCAGGGCCGGTCGCCGAGCGGCTACGAGCCGTCCTCGGTGCGGCCATCGGCTATCTCGGCGAACACCCGGGCATGTGCACCGGGCTGCTCGCGGCCGCGGGGGCGGGACCGGGCATGGACGAGGTGCTCGCGCTCAACGACGCGCGCATCGCCGGCACCGTTCGCGAACTGCTCGCCGCCGGGGCGGCGACCGGGGAGTTCGACGTCGCCGACCGCCGGGACAGCGCCAATGCGATGCTCGGTGCGGTCGTGATGGCGGTCGTCGCGCGCGCCGCCGAGGGGCGCGACACGATGGCGCCCGAGTTCCGGTCCGGACTCGTGGACCAACTCGTCCGTGGGCTCGCCGCGACCTAGATCCACGCGTCGCATGCGCTGGGCGAGGCGGCGAACACCCCGCCACGAAGGGCGGGGTCTTCGCACGAGGTACCCCCGGTAGGAATCGAACCTACGCTTCTGGCTCCGGAGGCCAGTGCTCTATCCACTGAGCTACGGGGGCGTGCTGACGCCATCGCTTGGCGCGGCCACCGAAGGTAGCACGCGCGCCTGATGGCCCGAACGCGCGGCGAGAGCGCACGCGTGGCCCCCGATGGTGCAGGCTCGCCCGTCAGGTACCGAAGGGGATAGCGTCCGGCGCACAGGGAGGTGGCGCGATTGGCACGGGTGCTCGCGGTGGACGACGACCCCACGATCCTGCGGTTGCTGCAGGTCAACCTCGAGATGGAGGGGCACGAGGTCCTGACCGCCGAGGACGGCCACAGCGCACTCGCCGTGATCCGTGCCGAGCGGCCCGACGTCGTGCTGCTCGACGTCATGATGCCCGAGATGGACGGCTTCCAGGTGTGCGAATCGGTCCGCGCCGATCCGGACATCGCCGACACCCCGATCGTGTTCGTCTCCGCCCGTGCGCAGCAGGCCGACCTCGACCGCGGCTACGCCAGCGGCGCCGACGGCTACATCACCAAACCGTTCGATCCGGTCGACCTGGTCGAGACCATCGAGCGGTTGGCTGCCGGCCGCGCCTGAGGCGTGGGTATCGTCGGTGCTCCACACCGACGTTCCTGCCCCCGAAGGCGCACCCGCATGGCCCGTCCCGAACTGCTCGACCCCGTCCTCGGCGACCTCGCGTCGCGGATCCGTACGGCGCTGGTCGCCGCCGGCCTGCCCGAGACGGACGCGGACCTCGAGCGACCGCGACAGGCCGAACACGGTGACTGGGCCACCACCGCGCCGCTGCGCCTGGCCAAGCCCGCCAAGCGGCCGCCGCGCGAGATCGCCCAGGCACTGGTCGACCACCTCGACCTGCCCGACGTGGTCGAGTCGGTCGAGATCGCCGGACCGGGGTTCGTCAACTTCCGCCTCGCGCACCGCTACCACGAGGACCTCGTGCGCCGGATCGTCGCCGCGGCCGGCGACTACGGCCTGCGCACCCGCGAGCCCGACGACCGCGAGACCGTCAACGTCGAGTTCGTCTCCGCCAACCCGACCGGTCCGCTGCACGTCGGCGCGGGCCGGTGGGCCGCGACCGGCGACGCCATCGCGGCGCTGCTGGCCGCCGACGGCCACGAGGTCGTGCGCGAGTACTACGTCAACGACGCCGGCGAGCAGGTCCGCCGCTTCGGCGAGTCGGTCGTGCTCACCGCCCGTGGGCTGCGGCTCGGCGACGACCACTACCGCGGCAGCTACATCCCCGAGGTGGCCGAACAGTTGCGGGCCGAGCACGGTGACGGGCTGTTCGAGGACGTCCCCGACACCGAGATCCAGCTCGGTGGCGGCGCCGAGCACTCGGCCGACGGCGACCTGGTCGAGGACGCGGCGGCGACGGCCGACCCGCGCGTCGACCCGCGCATCGGCGCCCGCGTCGGGGTGCTCGCCGTCGAGGCGATGCGCCAGCGCATCCAGGACCAGATGCACCAGCTCGGTATCGACTTCGACGTTTGGTTCTCGGAACGCCACCTCCACGACACCGGTGCCATCGAGGCGGTCATCGGCCAACTCAAGGCCGACGGTCGCACCTACGAGGCCGACGGGGCGACCTACCTGCGCACCGAGCAGTTCGGCGACGACAAGGACCGCGTCATCGTCCGCTCCGACGGACGTCCGACCTACTTCGCCTCGGACCTCGCGTACATGCGCGACAAGTGGGGGCGCGTCACCGCCGACGGCCGCAGCGGCCGGCTGTACTACCTGCTCGGTGCCGACCATCACGGCTACGTCGGCCGGCTGCTCGCCGCCGCAGAGTGCCTCGGCATCCCGGGCGACCGGGTCGAGGTCCGCATCGGCCAACTCGTGAACCTGCTGCGCGGCGGCGAACCCGTGCGCATGTCCAAGCGCACCGGCGAGATGATCGCGCTCGACGAGGTCGTGGACGAGGTCGGTCCCGACGTCACCCGCTACCACTTCCTGCGCCAGAGCCTGGACACGATGGTGGACTTCGACCTCGAGGTCGTCGCCCAGCAGTCGATGGAGAACCCGGTCTACTACGTCCAGTACGCCCACGCGCGCATCAACTCGCTGATCCGCACGGCGGACGAGCGCGGGTTCGACCACGGCCGCCTCGAGGACGCCGACCTGTCGCGGCTGACCCACCCGGCCGAGCTCGAACTGTTGACCGCGATGGCGCAGCTGCCGATCGTGGTCGACGACGCCGCGGGCCTTCGCGCGACGCAGCGCCTGGCCCGCTACGCCGAGGAGTTGGCCGGCACCTTCCACCGCTTCTACACCGAGTGCCGCGTGCTGGTCGAAGGTGACGACCAACTCGGGCAGGCGCGCTACTGGCTGGCGGTCGCCGCGAAGCAGGTGCTGGTCAACGCGCTCGCCCTGCTGCGGGTGACCGCGCCGGAACGGATGTGAGCGGGATGGGACCGGGACCCTGGCCGCTGACGGCCGAACGCGACGAGGCAGGCGTCATGCACGTCGGCGGGGTCGCGCTGACCGATCTCGCGCGCGGGCACGGCACCCCGTTGTGGGTGGTCGACGAGGCCGACCTGCGCGAACGCTGCCGCCGATACCGCGACGGCTTCCCCGGCGTCGAGGTCGCCTACGCGTCCAAGGCCTGGTGCACGACCGCGATCCTGCAGATCGTCGACCAGGAGGGGCTGCTGGTCGACGTCGTCTCCGGTGGCGAGTTGCACACCGCGCTGGCCGCCGGCGTCGACCCCGCCAAGCTGGTCTTCCACGGCAACAACAAGTCGGTGACCGAACTCGAGCAGGCCGTCGAGGCCCGCGTCGGCCGTATCGTGGTCGACTCGTTCGAGGAACTCGACCGGCTCGAGAAGGTGGCGGCCGACCGCGACGTCGTCGTGCCGATCTGGCTGCGGATCACCCCCGGCATCGACGCGCACACCCACGACTACGTCCGCACCGGCCACGACGACTCGAAGTTCGGCTTCACGCTCTCGCTCGGCCTGGCCGACCAGGCCGTCCGCGCCGCGCAGGACGCCCCGCACGTCGAGGTGGTGGGCATCCACGCCCACATCGGCTCGCAGATCTTCGGCACCGACCCGTTCGTCGCCAACGCCGAGGTGGCGCTCGATCTGCTCGCCCACTGGCGCGACGAGTTCGACATCACGCTGGGCGAACTCAACCTCGGCGGGGGCATGGGCATCCGCTACACCCACGAGGACCACCCGGTCGAGGTCGCCCGCTACGGCGAAGCGGTGCTGCGCGCCGTCGACGAACGCTGCGAGCGGCTCGGCCTCGAGCGGCCGCGGCTGGTCGTCGAGCCGGGCCGCGCCATCGTCGGCCCCTCGACGCTGACCCTGTACGAGGTCGGCACGGTCAAGGTGCTGCCGGGCCTGCGCACCTACGTCAGCGTCGACGGCGGCATGAGCGACAACATCCGCCCCGCGCTCTACGACGCCGAGCACGAGGTGGCCCTGGCCAACCGTGCCGGCTCGGACGAGCCGATGCCCGTCTCGGTCGTCGGCAAGCACTGCGAGTCCGGCGACCTGGTCCGCGAACACGGCTCATTGCCATCGGACGTGGCGATCGGCGATCTCGTCGCGGTCGCGGCGACCGGCGCATACACCGAGTCGATGGCGTCCAACTACAACCGGCTCCCGCGCCCGGCTGCGGTGCTCGTCCGCGACGGCGAGGTCCGCACCATCATCCGGCGCGAGACCCTCGACGACCTGCTCGCCCGCGACGTCCCCCTCTCATGAGCGAAGCGATCCGTCGGGTCGACGAGCGCCTCGGGCTGGCCGTGATGCGGGTGTCGCTGTCGGGCCGGTCGCTGGTCACCTACGCGCGAGATCACGTGACAGTCCGCACCC
>DATHUR010000098.1:0-23766 GCA_035462025.1 Egicoccus sp.
CCGACACCGGCCTGCCGTTCTGACCACCCTCATCCGGCGCCCGTCCGGCTCTCCCGCCCCCGCCGCAGCATCACCACCGGGCGCCTGCCAGCCCACCGCCGACCCCACCCACCACCGGTGGCCGTCGACGGTGGGCTCGGCGTGCCTGCGTTCGCCGCGGTGCGTCGACGTTCTAGCCAGCGGCCTCGGCGGCCTCGGCGAGCCAGGCGACCACCTCGTCGTCGACGTCGGCAACCGAGCGGATCTCGAGGTGGTGCTGCCAGATCTTCGCGGACGGATGGGCGACCTCCTTCCAACGAGGCGAGTCGACCGCCCGAGGCAGCGACACGGACAGCACGACCTCGGCCTGCGGGTTGCGCAGGTACATACCCGGCAGCCACAGATAGGCGAAGCCGCGGCGACGGCGGAACGCCACCTGGCTCTTGGTGGCCGCCACGTCCACGTCGTCCACGTCGCGCAGCACCTCGCCGAGCCGCTCGAAGACCGCCCGGCCGAGCAGGCTGTCGGCGAAGAACTCCTCCGGCGTCACGGCAGGTCCATGACCGGCGGGCGTCAGGCGGTGCTCGCGGGCAGGCGCTCGATGACACCTTCGAGGTCGGTCTTGTACCGCCCGAGCCGCGGCTTGTGGAGGATCGACAGGGTCGCGCGCGGGCCGTCGAGACCCCGACCACGTTCGTGGCCCGCCTTGCCGACGCCGGGCCAGTCGAGCGGGACGTGCTGCCACGCCTCGAGCACCGGGATCAGCCGGACGAGCGTCCCGTCGGGCAGCGACAACTGTGCCCGCAGTCCACCGCGAACGAGGTCCTCGTGGACGTGCTGGAGCGCCACCTCGGCGGCCGGGATCTGGGCGGCGTTGAGTCCGTACACCTCGAGGTCGGGGACGTCGAAACGGGCGGCCCCGTGGGTACGCACCCACCAGGTGCCCTCGCCCTCGGCCTTGGCGACGATCGCGTCCTCGTGCTCGACGGCGCCGATGGACAGCCGGTTCATCCATGCCGCGTCGCGGTCGGTCAGGGCGGACAGGTCGCGCACCCCCGTCACCCGACCGCGCAGCTGGCGTGACAGCGCCTGCAGGAGCTGCGCCTGCCGCTGCATGCCGTTGGTCAGGCCGTCGCTGCCGATGTAGGCCTCGGTTCGCAGCAGCGGTGCGCCGTCCTGCTCGTCCGTCACGGCGCGCACCACGGCCTTCTGCATCCGCCCGCCCCAGTGCACCTCGAACGCGGTCTCGCCGGCCCCACGGAGCGACGCCGCCCGGTCGATGTCGCGCGCGTCGAGGGCCCCCTTGACGACGGGGCCGAGTTCGCTCAGCGGGGCGTCGAGCACCAGGGCGAGCAGGGAGGTGTAGCGCTCGGCCATCGGGCAGACCTCGAGGTGGATGTGAGGTGGTCGGGACGGGTCAGGGTAGGAGCCACTAGCGTCGGCGAACGACGCAGGTCGGCCATGAGGGAGACGCGACGATGCAGCGACGGGAACTGGGACAGGGACTCGAGGTCAGCGCCATCGGCCTCGGCTGCATGGGCATGACCTTCTCGTACGCGGGGGCGGAGGACTCGCGGTCCCTGGCGACGATCGACCGGGCCCTCGAGCTCGGCATCGATCTGCTCGACACCGCCGACATCTACGGACCCGAGACCAACGAGCGCCTGCTCGCCCGCGTCCTCGCGACCCGGCGCGACGACGTGGTACTCGCCACCAAGTTCGGTGCCCGCAGCCTCGAGGACCCCGACCGCGGGCCCGACAGCCGTCCCGAGTACGTCCACCGGGCCTGCGACGCGTCCCTGCGCCGGCTCGGGATCGACACGATCGACCTGTACTACCAGCACCGCGTCGACCCGCAGGTCCCGATCGAGGAGACCGTCGGCGCGATGGCCGAACTGGTCGCCGCCGGCAAGGTTCGCCACCTGGGCCTGAGCGAGGCCGGTGCCGACACGATCCGGCGGGCGCACGCCGTGCATCCCATCACCGCGGTGCAGACCGAACTGTCGCTGTGGACCCGCGACGTGCAACGCGACGTGCTGCCGACCCTGCGCGAACTCGGGATCGGTCTGGTCGCCTACTCGCCGCTCGGACGCGGCTTCCTGACCGGCAAGATCCGCTCGGTCGACGACCTCGATGCGACCGACGGGCGCCGCCGCCACCCGCGCTTCGCCGAGGAGGCGATGGCCGCCAACCTGGCACTGGTCGAACTCGTCGAGCAGGTGGCGGCCGACCACGACGCGACGGCGGCGCAGGTCGCGCTCGCCTGGGTGCTCGAACAAGGCGCCGAGGTCGCCTCGGGCTCGGGGCGCCGAGATGTCGTGCCGATCCCGGGTACGACGCGGCCGCAGCGGGTCGACGAGAACATTGCCGCGCTCGACCTCGCGCTCACCGACGACGAGATGCAGCGACTCGACCACGCACTCGACGAGATCGAGATCGCCGGCACCCGCTACCCCGAGCGGATGATGGGGTTCCTCGAAACCTGACCGACGGGCGGTCTCACAGCCCGAGCGAGCGCGAGATCAACATCCGCTGCACCTCGGAGGTGCCCTCGCCGATCTCGAGGATCTTGGCGTCCTGGTAGAAGCGGCCGACCCGGTACTCGGTCATGAAGCCGTAGCCGCCGAACACCTGGGTCGCCTCGCGTGCGGCCGTGACGGCCTGTTCGGACGAGAACAGCTTGCTGATCGACGCCTCGCGCTTGTAGGGCTGGCCGTCCATCTTGAGCCAGCACGCGTAGTAGTACATCTGGCGGGCGGTCTGGGCCGCGACCTCCATGTCGGCGATCTTGAACGCCAACGCCTGCTGCTTGCCGATCGGCTTGCCGAACGCCTCGCGCTCCTGGCCGTAGCGCACGCATTCGTCGACGCAGCCCTGGATCATGCCGACCGCCAGCGCCGAGATCGCGATGCGCCCGTCGTCGAGGGTCTTGAGGAACTGGCGGAAGCCGGCGCCACGCTCGCCGAGGGTGTTGTCCAGCGGGACGCGGACGTCCTCGAGGATCAGCTCGCGGGTGTCCGAGGCGTGCCAGCCCACCTTGTCGTAGGGCGGTGCGACCGAGAAGCCCTGGGTGTCGACGGGCACGACGATCGAGGTCATCTCGTCCTCGCCGGTGAAGGCGGTGACGGTGACGATCGAGGTCATGTCCGTGCCCGAGTTGGTGATGAAGACCTTCGAGCCGTTGATCACCCAGTGGTCGCCGTCCTGCACCGCCTTCGTGCGGGTCGCCCCGTAGACATCGGAGCCGCCGCCCGGTTCGGTCAGTCCGAAGCCGCCGAGCTTCTCGCCACGGCACAACTGCGGCAGCCAGCGGGCCTTCTGCTCGTCGGTGCCGAACTCGTCGATGGGGGCGGCGCCCAAACCGACGCCGGCCTCGAGGGTGATCCCGACCGACTGGTCGACGCGGCCGAGTTCCTCGATCGCGAGGCACAGCGTGAGGTAGTCGCCGTCCATGCCGTCGTAGGCGGACGAGAAGGGGATGCCGAACAGGCCGAGTTCGCCCATCTGACGCACGATCTCGACGGGGAAGCGGCGTTGCGCGTTCATCTGCGCCGCGGCGGGGTCGACGACCTCGTCCGCGAAGCGGCGCACGACCCGGCGGAACTCCTCCTGTTCCGGGCTCAACGAGAACGACAGCGACATCACGGCATCTCCCGACGACTGCCGGCGAGACTACTTTGACGTCCAAGCATCGCGGGAGCCGCGGCCGACGTCCGCGCGATCACTCCGGGGCGGGGCGGACATGCTCGACGTCGCCTGCACCGACCGCGATCTGGCGCTCGGGCGTGTCGACGACGAGGCGGCCGTCGCGATCGAGGTCGACCGCGCGACCCTCGGCCGACGTGCCGTTCGGGAACGACACGCGGACCTGCGCGCCGATGGTCGAGCAGACGTCGCGATAGGTGACCAGCAGGCGAAGCGGGTCGCCGGGCACCGAGTGCAGCCAGGCGGCCAGGCCGCGCAACAGGTCGGCCAGGACGTTGCCGCGGTCGACGTCTGCGCCGGTCTGCTCGGCGACCGAGGTCCACGCCGCCGCGTCACCGGTGCGGTCGGTGCCTCGCCAGTCGAGGTTGATCCCGATGCCGATCAGCAGCACCTCGTCGCCGTCGACGCGGTGCTGTTCGACCAGGATGCCGGCCGTCTTGCGCCCGTCGAGCAGGACGTCGTTCGGCCACTTCAACCAGGGCGTGGTGCCGGCACGTCGCAGTGCGTCCGCCGTGGCGACACCCGCGGCCAGAGGGACCAGGGTGGGATGGACCGGAGGGGCCGGGACGACGGCGGTCAGCATCAGCGACGAGTCGCGGCGGGGGCCGTCGCGCCACGTGCGGCCCTGCCGGCCACGACCGCCGGTCTGCCGGTCGGCGACGACCACGAGTCCGGGCGGTGTCCCGGCACGCAGGCGCTCGAGCGCGAGATCGTTGGTCGAGACGACCTCGGTCACGTGTGTGACCGTGTGCCACAGCAACGGCCCCGAGAGCAGGGCGCTCACGCGGCGCTGATGTGCGAGGTCACCGGTCACGTTGCCTCGCTGGGTCGGGGTCACCGCAAAGGACACGGTTAGGATGCCCGACCCTGCGGCCTCGTGGCCGCAACCGAGTCGCACGCCAGCGTCCGCTGTCCACCGGAAGGTGCACCACCGTGGCCGAGACCACGAAGGACAAGCTCGAGGAACTGCGCCGTCGTCAGACCGAGGCGCGGGCCGGGGGTGGCGAGGAAGCCATCGCCAAGCAGCACGACCGCGGCAAGCTGACGGCCCGCGAGCGGGTCGACCTGCTCCTCGACGAGGGGTCGTTCACCGAGACCGACGAGTTCGCGGTCCACCGGGCGACCGGGTTCGGCCTCGAGGACAAGCGCATCCTCGGGGACGGTGTCGTGACCGGCTACGGCACGATCGACGGCCGGCGCGTGTGCGTGTTCAGCCAGGACTTCACCGCGTTCGGTGGGTCACTGGGCGAGGTGTTCGCGGCCAAGGTCGTCAAGATCATGGACCTGGCCGAGAAGATGGGCGTGCCGGTCATCGGGCTCAACGACTCCGGTGGCGCCCGCATCCAGGAGGGCGTGGTCAGCCTCGGCGGCTACGGCGACATCTTCCTGCGCAACGTGCGCAGCTCGGGCGTGATCCCGCAGATCAGCGCGATCATGGGCCCGTGCGCGGGCGGCGCGGTGTACTCGCCGGCGATCACCGACTTCGTCTTCATGGTGAAGGACACCTCGCACATGTTCATCACCGGGCCGAACGTCATCAAGACGGTCACCGGCGAGGACGTGACCATGGAGCAACTCGGTGGCGCGATGTCGCACGCCACCAAGTCCGGCGTGGCCCACTTCGCGGCCGAGGACGAGCAGGCCTGCCTCGAGGACGTCAAGTACCTGCTGAGCTTCCTGCCGGCCAACAACCTCGAACTGCCGCCGGTGGTCGAGACCGGCGACGACCCCGAGCGGCTGATCCCCGAGCTCGACACGTTCGTGCCGGACTCGTCCAACCAGCCCTACGACATGCGCGACGTGGTACGTCACGTGGTCGACGACGGCGAGTTCCTCGAGGTGCACCAGCACTACGCCGAGAACATCGTGGTCGGGCTCGCCCGGCTCGACGGGCAGACCGTCGGGATCGTCGGCAACCAGCCGGCCTACCTCGCGGGCGTGCTCGACATCGACTCGTCGGAGAAGGCGGCCCGGTTCGTCCGGTTCTGTGACGCGTTCAACATCCCTATCCTCACCCTCGTCGACGTGCCCGGCTTCCTGCCCGGCACCGACCAGGAGTACGGCGGGATCATCCGCCACGGTGCGAAGCTGCTGTACGCCTACGCCGAGGCATCGGTACCCAAGCTGACCGTGATCGTGCGCAAGGCCTACGGAGGCGCCTACGACGTCATGGGCTCCAAGCACCTGGGCGCCGACGTGAACCTGGCCTGGCCGACCGCCGAGATCGCCGTGATGGGCGCGAAGGGCGCGGTCAACATCCTCTACCGGCGCGAACTCGAGGCTGCCGAGGACACCGACGCCATGCACGCCGAGTTCGAGGAACGCTACGCCCACGACCTCGCCAACCCGTGGCGGGCCGCCGAGCGCGGCTACGTCGACGCCGTCATCGAGCCGTCGCACACCCGTCTGGAACTGGTCAAGGCCCTGCGGTTCACCCGCACCAAGCGCGAGGCCCGGCCGGCCCGCAAGCACGGGAACATCCCGCTCTGATGGCGGACCTCCGCGTCCTCGAGGGCAGCCCGACCGACGACGAGATCGCGGCGGTCGTCGTGGCGCTCACACCCGCGGCCGCCGGGGCCGACGCCCCCGGCGTGTCGCCGACGACGCTGCCGGCCTGGGCACGGGCCGCTCTGCTCGAGGGCACGGGCGGCGCCCGCGTGCATGCCCCGGACGAGCTGTCGACTCCCGGACGCTGACCGACGAGCGGTCAGGCGTCGCCTTCGCCCTCGGCCTCGTCGGCGTCGGGCAGTTCGGGCTCTTCCTCGGGGTCGGTCGGGTCGACGCCCTCCTCGGGCTCACCGTCGACGAAGTCGGCGCCCGCCTCCTCGGCGGCCGCGGCGGCCTCCTCCTCGGTGGCGTAGACGGTGATCGTGGTCTCCATGCCGGCGGCGCGGTGGCCGGGCACGTTGCAGATCACGGTCCATTCGCCCGGGAACAGCTTGACGACCGCTTCACCGGTCTCGCCGCCCTCGGCCTCGGGCAGGCCCGAGCCGTCGGCGGCGCCCAGGAACTGGGCGTTGTGGTAGGCGTCGGAGACGTTGGTGACCGTCACGGTCACGTCGCCGGTGACGGGCGTGCCCTCGATGTTGTCGAAGAAGAAGTTGCCCATGTCCAGTGACACGTCGCCGCCCGGGCCGACCGGCTGGATCGGGTCGAAGCAGTCCGAGCCCTCGGGGCAGGCGACGGCGTCGGCCTGTTCGGCCCCGGCAGGGACGGGCGAACAACCCGCGACGGCCAGCATGCCCGCGACGGTGACCAGTCCCAACGTGGCGCGACGCACGGCGGCTCCTCCACGAGCTCGAAGCTCGGACGACTCATCTGACGGCTGCGCGCATGGACCCACCCCGGACCCACGAGCGAGGCGCAGCGTACCCGTGGCCCGCGGACGGCCGCGAACCGGCGCGCGCGACCGACCCGGCGGGTCAGTCCACCGTGAGCGTGCCCCGCATCGACGCCTCGTGGCCCGGGATGGTGCACACGAAGGGGTACTCGCCCGGGTCGAGGTCGAGCGTGCCCTCGGCGGTGTCGCCCGGCCCGCATTCGGCCACCATCGTGCGTTCGCCGTCGACCTCGACCACGAGGTTGTGGTTGACGCGCTCCTCGCAGGTCAGCTCGAAGGTGATCTCGCCCGCCGGGGCCTCCAACGCGGCCGGGTCCCAGCGCAAGGTGTCGGTCCCCGTGACCCGCAGGACCCCGGTCTCGTCGGGCGTGCCGACACTGGTCGGTTCGGTCGCCTCCCCGCCGCCGGAGCAGCCGGCGAGGACGAGCGCGACCACGGCGCACAGCAGCAGGCGGACAGGTGGACGCGGCATCGGACGATCCTCGGATCGAGCCCGCCGGAGCGGATGCGGCGGGAGCGGGCGGAGTGTCCCCCGTCGGCGGGCGTCGGCGCCAATCGGCCGGTCCCCGGCCGCGCGCCGCATCCGGCTGCGGGGTCGCCGGTGGCGGGTCACTAGTCTTCGCCGGACCACCGCCAACCGACCTGAGGTACGAGAGCCGTGTTCGACGCCGTCCTGGTCGCCAATCGCGGCGAGATCGCGATCCGTGTCATCCGTGCCTGCCGCGAGCTGGGGATCCGCAGCGTCGCGGTGTACAGCGAGGTCGACCGGGATGCGCCCCATGCACGCCTGGCCGACGAGGCCTACCTGCTCGGGCCGACGGCCCCGTCCGAGTCCTACCTCAACATCGACAGGATCATCGAGGTGGCCAGGCAGGCGGGCGTGGACGCGATCCACCCCGGGTACGGGTTCCTCTCGGAGAACGCCGACTTCGCCGACGCGGTCGCCGCGGCGGGCATGACCTTCGTCGGACCGCCGGCCGAGGCCATCCGGCGGATGGGCGACAAGCTGTCCGCACGCGCGGTCGCACTGGCGGCGGGTGTGCCGGTCGTCCCCGGGACGCAGGAACCGACCGACGATCCCGACGAGGCAATCGCGTTCGGCGACGAGTACGGCTACCCGGTCGCGGTCAAGGCGATGTTCGGTGGCGGCGGCCGCGGCATGAAGGTCGTGCGCAATGCCGACGAGATGCGCGAAGCTCTCGAGGCCGCGCAGCGCGAGGCGAAGGCGGCGTTCGGTCGGGGCGAGTGCTATCTCGAGCGCTACCTGGAACGGCCCCGCCACATCGAGATCCAGGTCCTCGGCGACCTCGACGGCACGCTGATCCACCTCGGCGAGCGGGACTGCTCGCTGCAGCGCCGCCACCAGAAGCTGGTCGAGGAGGCCCCCGCGGCCGGGATCACCCAGGACCTGCGTGACCGGATCGGTCACGCGGCGATCGAGGTGGCCCGCGAGATGGGCTACTTCAACGCCGGGACGTGCGAGTTCCTGCTCGACGCCGACAACGAGACCTTCTACTTCCTCGAGATGAACACCCGCCTGCAGGTCGAGCACCCCGTCACCGAGATGGTCACCGGCGTCGACCTCGCCCAGGCACAGCTGCGCATCGCGTCGGGTGACGGCATGGGGCTCACCCAGGACGACGTCAAGCTGACCGGGCATGCCATCGAGGCCCGGATCAACGCCGAGGAACCGGCCACCAACTTCATGCCGACGCCTGGGCTGATCACGCAGCTGCGGCCGCCGCTCGGGCCGTGGGTGCGCTTCGACACCGGAGCCGAGTCGGGCTACGAGGTCCCGCGCGACTACGACTCGATGATCGCCAAGCTGATCGTGTGGGGCGCCGATCGCGACGCCGCGCGTGCCCGCATGGCGCGTGCGCTCGACGAGCTGGTCATCGACGGCATCCCTACCACCGTGCCGTTCCACAAGCTGGCGATGACCAACGAGCAGTTCGCCGCGGGCGAGCACTCGACCGTGTCGGTCGAGACCGAGTGGGACCTGACCGGACTCGAGCCGCAGGGCGCCGCCGCACCCGGCGAAGGCGTCGACGACGGCCCGTCGCGCGAGGTCACCGTCGAGATCGACGGCAAGCGCATCGGTGTCAAGGTGTTCGGCGAACTCGCCGCGGGCAGCAGTGGCGGTGGCAGCTCGGTCACGCGCCGCGCCCGTACCGGGGCCGGTGCCGCCAAGGCGGCCGCGTCGTCGGAGGACCTCGTCGCCCCGATGCAGGGCACGGTGATCAAGTACGCCGTCGCCGAGGGGGACACGGTCTCGGCAGGTGACCTGGTCGCGGTCCTCGAGGCGATGAAGATGGAGAACAACATCATCGCCCACCGCGACGGCACCGTGACCAAGGTCGGCTTCGCGGCCGGCGACGTCGTCGAGTCCGGCGCCGTCCTGGCCCGCATCGAGGCCTGAACCGCGGAGAGGTCGCGCAGCACGCGCGCGACTGGCCGACCCGAGCAGCGGCGGCCGGATCGGTGGACGTAGGTTCACTGTCCTGTAGCCGGGAGTGACTTTTCGTTGCGTGGCACGTGGTGGGATGTGCCCGGTCACCCCGCATCGACCCGAGGTCGCCTCATGCGCCGAATCGCTCTGCTGGCCGTCGTGTCCCTGTTCGCCAGCCTCCTCCCGCTCAGCACCGCCGTGGCCGTCACCACGCCAGGGGCAGGGGCGTGGGTCAACGAGTTGCACTACGACAATGTCGGCACCGACGAGAACGAGTTCGTCGAGGTCGCGCTACGTGACGGCACCGACCTCACCGGCTGGAGCGTCGTCCGCTACAACGGCGCCAACGGCACCGCCTACGGCACCGACGACCTCGGCAGCCTGACCCCGACCGGCGCCACGGACGGCTTCTCGTTCGTCACGCTCACCTATCCGGTCAACGGCCTGCAGAACGGCGCCCCCGACGGCCTCGCCCTCGTCGACGGCGACGGCACGGTGGTCCAGTTCCTGTCCTACGAGGGCAGCTTCACCGCGACCGACGGACCCGCCACCGGTACGACCTCGACCGACATCGGCATCTCGCAGACCGGCGCGACCACCCTCGACCCCGTCGGCGCCTCGCTGCAGCTCACCGGCACCGGCGGCGCCTACGAGGACTTCACCTGGCAGCGCACCACCGCGAACACGGCCGGCGCGGTCAACACCGACCAGACCCTGCAAGGAGGCGGCGGCGGTCCGACCAACCAGCCGATCAGCGCCACGTGCGCGGACCTCACCATCGTGCAGGGCGAGACCGGCAGCGTCGAGTTGACCGCGACCGACCCGGACGGGGTCGTCGTCGACGCCTCGATCACCGGCGGCGCAACCGACGGCATCACCCTCGCGAACGCCGTGCCCGCGACCACCACGGGCGGGAGCCTGAGCGTCGACCTCGTCGCCGACGGGACGGTCTCCGCGGGCGACTACGACCTCGAGGTGACCTTCGCCAACGACGACGCGACCCCGCAGACGCGCACCTGCACGACGACGGTCACGGTCGACGCGACGTGCTCGATCCCCACGCCGATCAGCGACCTCAACACCGTCGGCGGCAACGGCCTGCCCAACACCGACCGGTTCGGCGACGCCGTGGCGGTCGAGGCCGTCGTGACCGCCGACTTCCTCGACGGCCTCAGCGGCTTCTTCGTCCAGGAGGAGGACGCCGACAGCGACGGTGACCCGACCACGTCCGAGGGCATCTTCGTCTACACCCCCGACCTCGACGAGGCACCCGAGGTGGGCACGCTGGTGTGCGTCACCGGCACCGTCGGCGCCTACCAGGGCCTGTACCAGCTCACCTGGGCGACCGTGACCCCGGTCGCGCCCGACCAGCCGCTGCCGACCGCGGTCGAGCTCGTGCTGCCGGTCGACGATCTGACCGAGCTGGCGCAGATCGCCGGCATGCGGGTCGAGCTGACCGGTCAGGACGGCACGATGACCGTCGCCCAGAACTACTTCCAGGGCCAGTACGGCGAGCTCGACCTCAGCGGTGCGGGCCGGCTGTGGAACCCCACCGAGCTGTACGACCCCGAGAGCCCCGAGGCAGCCGCGCTGCGCGAACAGAACCAGCGCAGCCTCATCAAGCTCGATGACGCCAACAGCACACAGAACGCCACGCCGATGCCGTGGATCGACAACGGCGCGCTGCGCGCCGGTGCCGAGACCACGGACGTGATCGAGGGCATCGCCGGCTACCAGTTCGGCGCCTACCGCGTGCAGCCCACCGACCCGGACGCGATCACCTTCACCAACACCGACAACCCGCGTCCGGCCGACGCACCGGACGTGCTCGCCGGCGCCAGGCCGCGGGCCGAGACCGTGACGGTGGCGTCGTTCAACGTCCTCAACTACTTCACCACCCTGACCAGCCAGGACAGCGACGCCCGGGGAGCGGACACGCCCGAGGAGTTCGAGCTGCAGGCCGCCAAGATCGTCACGGCCATCACCAAGCTCGACGCGGACGTGGTCGGGCTGATGGAGATCGAGAACAACTTCGGCGAGCCCGGTGACGCGCTCGCCGACCTCGTCGGCCGCCTCAACGCCGAGGCCGGGGCGGGCACCTACGCCGCGGTGGCGCTCGACGCGCCGGTGGGTACCGACGCCATCTCCAACGCGATGATCTACCAGCCGGCCGCGGTCACGCCGGTGGGTGAGCTCGCGATCGCCGACCACCAGGCGTTCGTGAACCCGCGAGGCGCCACCATCGACCGCAACCGGCCGGCCATCGCGCAGGCCTTCGAGACGGCGGACGGCGAGGTCTTCGTCACCGTGGTCAACCACCTCAAGTCGAAGGGGTCCGCGTGCGGCGCCGGCGACGACGGCGAGCTGACCGGCAGCTGCAACCTGACCCGGACGCTTGCGGCCGAGGAACTCGTCCGCTGGCTCGACGAGGACGACCCTACCGGGACCGGCAGCGACCGGATCGCGATCATCGGCGACCTCAACTCGTACGCGCAGGAGGACCCGATCGACGTGCTCCGCGAGGCCGGGTACGTCGACACGCTCGGCGACCAGCTCGGCAGCGCCTACTCGTACGTCTTCGACGGCGAGCTCGGCCGGCTCGACCACGCCTTCCTGTCGGCGAGCCTGGACGAGCACCTCGTCGGGGCCGCCGAGTGGCACATCAACGCCGACGAGCCGAACGGGTTCGACTACAACGACTGGAACGACCCGGCGAACCAGGACGAGAGCGAGTTCCGCTCGTCCGACCACGACCCGGTCGTCGTCGGCCTCGCCTTCGGGCCGGACTCGCCGGCCTCGAAGGACGAGTGCAAGAACGGCGGATGGCGCGAGTTCACCGACCCCGAGTTCCGCAACCAGGGCCAGTGCGTGGCCTGGGTCGTGACCCAGCGTCTGCGCGAGGTCCTGCGCGACTTCCTCGGCCGGATCTTCCACCGCTGGTTCTGAGCCCGGCCCGCGACATCAGGGAGCCCCGCTTCGGCGGGGCTCCCGCGTGTCGTCAGCGCGGCGCGTCGAGGCGGGCCATCAGCATCCGGGCGCACTCGGCGACCGAACCGGCCATCGACGGGTAGACCGTGATCGTCTGCGCCAGTTGCGCCACGGTCAGGCGGTTTTGCACGGCGACCGCGAGCGGCTGGATCAGGTCGCTCGCGCGCATCGACACGACGACGCCGCCGACCACCGTGCCCGACCCGACCTGGGCGTGGACCTTGACGAACCCGTCGACGCCGTCGGTCATCTTGGCGCGAGGGTTGCCACGGAAGTCGAGGCGGGCGGTCTCGACCGGGATCCCGGCCGCCGCGGCGTCCTCGGCGGACAGACCGACGGTCGCGACCTCGGGGTCGGTGAAGATCGTGGCGGCGACCGCGTCCCAGCGGATCGGTTGCACCGCCTGACCGAGCGCGTGCCACATCGCGGTTCGCCCCTGCATGGCAGCGACCGACGCGAGCATCACGCGACCGGTCACGTCCCCGGCGGCATAGACCCACCGGCACTCGGTCCGGCCGACCGAGTCGACCTCGACGCCGCCCCAGGCGTTGACGACGGCACCGATGTCCTCGAGGCCGAGGTCGGACGAACTCGGCACCTGACCGACGGTGAACAGCACGTGGCTGCCGACCACCTCGCCGCCGTCCTTGAGACCGACCACGACCTCGTCGCCGCGGCGTTCGCAGGAGACGGCGCGGGCGTTGCGCAGGATCGTCATGCCGCGACGCTCGAAGACGTCCTCGATCACCTGGGCGGCGTCGGGGTCCTCGGTGGGCAGGATCAGGTCGCGGGAACTGACCAGGGTCACCTCGGAACCGAAGCGGCGGAAGGCGTGGGCGAACTCGGCCCCGGTCGCGCCGGAGCCGACCACGACCAGGTGTTCGGGCACCTCGGGCAGGCCGTAGACCTGCTGACCGACCAGGACGCGTTCGCCGTCGGGTTCGAAGAACGGCAGGAGCCGGGCCGTCGAACCGGTCCCGACCAGCACGTAGTCGGCCGGCAGTTCGTGCTCGACGCCGGACTCGTCGGTGACGGTGACCTCGTGGTAGCCGGACAGGCGTCCGCGGCCACGGATGAGGCGGACACCGGCGGCGGCGACCTTGGCCTCGATGTCGCGCGACTGGTTGGCCCCCAGGCTCATGACCCGACTGGCGACCTTGGGGAAGTCGACGATCGTTCGGTCGACGGTCCGGCCCTCGGCGAGATGGACGCCCATGCCCTCGGCGAGGTGCATCCAGCCCATCGCCTCGGCGGCGACGATCAGCGCCTTCGACGGCACGCAGTCCCACAGCACGCAGTTGCCGCCGAGGCCCTCGTCGCTGACGACCGTGACCTCGGCGCCGAGTTCGGCGGCGACCAGCGCGGCTTCGTAGCCGGCCGGACCGCCGCCGAGGATGACGATGCGTTGGGTGCTCACGACAGGCCTCGGGGCAGGGCGCACGGGACGTCCGCGACCCTACCCGTCCGGCTCAGTGGACCGGTTCGGCCTTCCAGGCATCCTTCCAGGTCATCTTGTTGCCCGACAGCAGCGTGCCGGCGTACAAGCGGCCGGCCAGGCGAACGACCAGCAGCGTGGACACCAGGGTGACCACGCACGACAGCGCGACCTCCCAGGCCGGGATGACCCCGAACGCCATCCGGCCCGGCACCACGAACGGGGCGGTCGGGGGCAGGTAGGTCAGGATCCGCGACACCAGCCCGTCCGGGTTGGGCAGCATCACGAAGATCGCCGCGAAGTACGCACCCATCACCGCGATCGTCAGCGGACCGGACGTCGACTGCGCGTCCTCGAGCGAGGTCGCCATCGACCCGGCCACGGCGTACAGCGAGGCGTAGAACAGGAACCCGACGACGAGCATGAGCAACCCGACGCCGACGACCCCACCGGTGGCGGCCGGGACATCGAACGCGCCGACCACGGCGTTGGCGCCAAGCGCGGCGCCGACGGTCAGGCCGAGTTGGACGAACGCGAGGATCGACAGCGCGATCAGCTTGCCGGCCAGCAGGTGCCACGGCCGGGCAACGCTGAGCAGCACCTCGACGACCCGCGAGGACTTCTCCTCGAGAGCGGCCGAGAGCAGCGTCGCACCGTTGCCCTGGATGCCGATGAACAGCAGGATCGTGGCCGCGAACGCCATGCCCTGGCCGCTGGTTCCGCCGTTGGCCTCACCGCTGACGTCGACGGTGGCCAGCGGCGTCGGCGGGCGCAACACGTCGGCTGCCTGCGAGGCGTCGACCCCGACGCTCTCGAGCCCCTCCCCGACGGCCGCGACCTGCAGCGCGGATTCGACCGCGAGTTGCAGGGTGGTGTCGGGGTCGCCGTCGGCGAGCAGTTCGGCCCGGTCGACCATCGCCGCGTCGAGTTCCTCGTCCTCGATGGCGGTGGTGGCGGCGTCGCGGTCCTCGAACGTGGTGAGTTCGAGTTCGCTGTCCACGGGCAGGGCGCTCGCGACGAGCGGCTCGAAGTTCGCGGGCGCCTCGCCGACCACGCCGAGTCGGAAGGTCTTCGGCCCGTCGTCGCGCAGCAACGCCGGGATGACGACGAGCCCGACCACGACCGCGATCGTGATCAGCGTGCCGATCAGGTAGCTCTTCTTCATGCCGCGCTCGACGAGTTCGCGGCGGGTGACGAGCCAGATGGTCTGGAGCGGCTTCATGCGCTCACCTCCTGGGGTGCGTCGGTCGCGGCCGCCGCGTGTTCGAGGTCGGCGATGGAGGCGCCCACGACGTCGCGGAACACCTCGGTGAGACGGGGCGGGGTGAAGGTGAGGTGTTCGATCGTGCCCTGAACGGCCAGGGCCGCGACGAGCTCGGGAACCGCCGTGGCGACCGGCACCTGCAGCCGCACGATGCCCTCGCGGGCGTCGAGCAGACGCGCACCGTGGGGCGGCGTGACCGGGGCACCCTCGGCGAGGCGGACCTCGACGCGGCGGTAGTCGGCGGCGGCGCGGACCTCCTCGAGCGTGCCGGCGATCTGGTCGCGGCCGTGGGCGATGATGACCACGTCGTCGCAGATCTCCTCGACCAGTTCGAGCTGGTGGGAGGAGAACACGACCGTGGCACCCTCGGCGGCCCGCTGCCGCAGGATCTCGGTCATCGACTGCACGCCGAGCGGGTCGAGGCCGCTGAACGGCTCGTCGAGGACCAGCAGCTCCGGGTCGTGGACCAGCGCCGCGGCCAGTTGGACGCGTTGCTGGTTGCCGTGGGAGAGGTCGCTGAGCTTGCCGTCGATCCGGTCGGCCAGGCCGAACGCCTCGAGCCACTGCTTCGTGGCACTGGCGGCCCGCTCCGCACCCACCCCGTGGAGTTCGGCGAGGTAGCGGAGCTGGCGACCGACCGCCATCCGGGCGTACAACCCGCGCTGTTCCGGCATGTAGCCGAAGCGCAGGCGGCTCTCGCCCGTGACCGGCTCACCCCTCCAACGCACCTCGCCGGAGTCGAGGCGGACCAGGCCGAAGACGGCACGCATGGTCGTCGTCTTCCCGGCGCCGTTCGGCCCGAGGAAGCCGAGCAGCCGCCCCGGCTTCGCGGTCAGTGACACGCCGTCGAGCGCGATCACCTCGCCGTAGCGCTTGTGCAGATCCGTCACCGTCAGCACGGTGGCACCTCTCGGTCGCATGTGGACGCAGCCGCCCCCGACGGCCTCGAGGTCATCGTGCACCCGCTCCGATCGCGCGTCATCCACCCCGGGGCTGAACGCGCATCCGCCGCGAAGTGGACGCCGCCGTCCCCCCGCGGCCGTACGCTCGGCGACATCATGTCCGACGCGCCTGCGACAGCCGACACGGCCCTCCGAGGGGGCCCGTCGGGCCTGCGTCCGGACACCCGGACGCTGCTCGTCGACACCGCCGTGGCCGTGCTGCTCGCCGCCTTGGTCGTCGTCGGGACCTGGCTCAACGCGCAGGCGCCGGGCATGGAGGCCCTCCAACCGAGCGTCTGGACCTACCTGTCCGGCGCGGTGCTGTGCCTCGCGCTGGCGCTGCGCCGCCGCGCCCCGCTGACCGGGCTGGTGGTGTGCGGGTTCGCCTTCGGCTGGTTCCGCATGGCGGACGGCATCGACGCCGGCGCGTCGTCGGCCGCGCTGTTCCTCGCCCTGGTCGCGGCCGGCATCCACGGTGCCGCCCCCTGGCGGAACCGGCTGCGGGGAGCCGTCGTCGCCGGGATGATGGCGCTGGTGCTGTGGAACGTCGTCGGGCAGGCCGAGGAGCTGGCCGAGTTCCCGGCCGTCCTCGCGCTGCAGTCGTACATGCTCGCCTTCAACGTGTTCTTCTTCGCGGCGGCCTGGGTCCTGGGCGACCAGATGCGGCTGCGCCGGTCGCGCGAGGCCGACCTCGCGTCCCGGACCGCCGAGCTGACCACCAAGACCCTCGAGCTCGAGCAGGAGCGGCAGCGCACCGCGGAACAGGCGGCGACCGAGGAGCGTCTGCGTCTGGCCCGCGAACTGCACGACGTCCTCGGCCATCACGTCAGCGTCATGGGGGTGCAGGCGGCCGCGGCGCGCCGCGTGCTCGCCCGCGATCCGGACCGCGCCACGGACGCGCTGGCTTCGATCGAGGGGTCCTCGCGCCAGGCCGTGGCCGAGCTGCAGCGGGTGCTGAAGCTGCTGCGCGCCGACGACCGTGACGCCGCCGGGGGCCTGCGCGTCGAAGCGCGCCTCGACGCCCTCGCCCGCGAACTGCGTGCCGCCGGACTCGCCGTCACGCTGCAGGTCGAGGACCTGCCCGAGCTGCCCACCGAGATCGACCTGGCGCTCGGCCGCGTCGTCCAGGAGTCGCTGACCAACGCCCTGCGCCACGCCGGCCCCGGCACCTCGACGTGGGTGCGCCTGTGGGGGACGCGCACCGGCGTCGAGGTCGAGATCGTCGACGACGCACACGGCGACCCGTTGCCCGACGAGGGCCGGTTCGGGTCCGGCAGCGGACTGACCGGCATGCGTGAACGCGTCGAACTGCATGGCGGCCGGTTCCGGGCCGGCCCGACCGCCCCACGCGGCTACCGCGTCCACGCCTGGTTGCCGCTGCCGGGCGGGACGGGCCCGGCCGAGGACGCGGCGGTCGACGCCGTCGGGGCACCGACCGCGGCCGGCGGGTGAACGTGCCCGACACCTGCGACGTCGTGCTCGTCGACGACCAGGAACTCGTCCGGACGGGTTTCCGGCTGATCCTCGAGACCGAGCCCGGCATCCGGGTCGTCGGCGAGGCGGCCGACGGTGCGGCGGGTGTCGAGGTCGTCCGGCGGCTGCGACCCGACGTCGTGCTGATGGACGTCCAGATGCCGGTCATGGACGGCATCGAGGCCGCCCGCCGGCTGGCCGAACTGGGCGAGCCGACCCGCGTGGTGATCCTGACCACGTTCGAACGCGACGACCTGGTCGTCGATGCGCTGCGCGCCGGCGCATCCGGGTTCCTGCTCAAGAACGCACCGGCCGAGCAACTGGTCGACGCGGTGCGCACGGTGGCGGCCGGTGACGCGTTGCTCGCGCCGTCGGTCACCCGCCGGCTCATCGAACGGTTCGCCTCGCACGGCCTGGTCAACCGCCGTGACGACCTGCTCGCGCCACTCACCGAGCGCGAACGCGAGGTGCTGGCGTTGGTCGCGACCGGCCGCTCCAACACCGAGGTCGCCGCCGAGTTGCACCTCGGCGAGGCGACCGTCAAGACGCACCTGTCACGGGTGCTGCAGAAACTCCACCTGCGCGACCGCGTCCACGCCGTGGTGTTCGCCTACGAGGTCGGCCTGGTGACCCCCGGGACCGGCGCGCTCGGCGACCTGACGTCGTAGCCCTCGCGTCAGAACTTCTCGGAGGGCACGTAGGCGCCGTATTCGTCGCGGAGGACGTCGCAGACCTCCTGCAGGGTGGCGCGGCGGCGCAGCGCTTCGCGCATCGGGGGCAGCAGGTTGTCGTCGCCCTTGGCGGCA
The DNA here is from genome assembly GCA_035462025.1 of Egicoccus sp. Taxonomy (GTDB): domain Bacteria; phylum Actinomycetota; class Nitriliruptoria; order Nitriliruptorales; family Nitriliruptoraceae; genus Egicoccus. Next base: position 18,381 of record DATHUR010000098.1, read on the forward strand.
CGACGGACCTCGTCGAGTGCGGTGTCGACGCCGGCCTGGTCGCGCTGCGACTTGACCTGGTCGATGCGGGCGACCTGGCCCTCGCGGATCGACTCGTCGATGCGCTGCAGGTCCGGCGAGAGTTCGTCGTCGGTGCGGTAGCGGTTGACCCCGACCACGATCTGGCGCTCGGCGTCGATGTCCTTGGCGAGTTCGTAGGCGGCCCGTTCGATCTCGCCCTTCTGGAAGCCCTGCTCGATCGCCGCGACGGCGCCGCCCATCTCGTCGATCTGATCGAGGTAGCCGAGAACCTCGGCCTCGATCCGGTTGGTCATGGACTCGATCAGGTACGAGCCGGCCAGCGGATCGACGCTGGCCGGGACGTCGGTCTCGTGGGCGATCACCTGCTGGGTGCGCAGCGCGAGGCGGGCGGACTTCTCGGTGGGCAGCGCGAGCGCCTCGTCGAAGCTGTTGGTGTGCAGTGACTGGGTGCCACCGAGCGTGGCCGCCAGGGCCTGGATGGCGACGCGTACGAGGTTGACCTCGGGCTGCTGGGCGGTCAGTTGCACGCCGGCGGTCTGCGTGTGGAAGCGCAGCATCTGCGACTTCGGGTCCTGCGCCCCGAACCGGTCGCGCATGATCGACGCCCACAGCCGGCGGGCGGCCCGGAACTTCGCGACCTCCTCGAGCAGCGTCGAGCGGGCGACGAAGAAGAACGACAGCCGCGGCGCGAACGCGTCGACGTCGAGTCCGGCCGCCACCGCCGCCTCGACGTAGGCGATCCCGTCGGCGAGCGTGAAGGCGATCTCCTGGACCGGCGTGGCCCCCGCCTCGCCCATGTGGTAGCCCGAGATCGAGATCGTGTTGAAGCTCGGCAGGTGCTCGGCGCAGTAGCCGAACGTGTCGGCGATGATGCGCAGACTCGGAGCGGGCGGGTAGATGTAGGTCCCGCGGGCGATGTACTCCTTGAGCACGTCGTTCTGGATCGTGCCGCGCAGCGCGGTCGGTTCGACGCCCTGCTCCTCGCCGGCGATCTGGTACATCAGCAGCAACAGCGCCGCCGGCGCGTTGATCGTCATCGACGTCGAGACCTGATCCAGCGGGATGCCGTCGAACAGCGCCTTCATGTCCTCGACGGTGTCGATCGCGACGCCGACCTTGCCGACCTCGCCATCGGCGATGTCAGCCGAGGAGTCGTAGCCCATCTGGGTCGGCAGGTCGAAGGCGACCGACAGCCCGGTCGTGCCCTGTTCGAGCAGATACTTGTAGCGCCGGTTGGATTCCTCGGCGGTGGACATGCCGGCGTACTGGCGCATCGTCCACAGCCGGCCGCGGTACATCGTCGGGTAGACCCCGCGGGTGAACGGGTACTCCCCCGGTGTCCCGAGCCGTTCGGCGGGGTCGAAGCCCTCGAGGTGTTCAGGCCCGTAGACCGGGTCGATTCCGAACCCGCTGACCGTCGTCGGTTCGTTGTCCGTCATCGCCGCACCTCGCCGTCCGCATCGTCGACGGGCAGGCTACGCGGGCGGCGTGACCGCCACCGAACCCGCCGGGGGCCGACGGTCCGGTGCTCTTGACCTTCGGCGCGGGCGGCCGACATCCCCGATACCACCGCGGCACCGTCGCACGGTCCTTCGAGGCGGCTCCTTGCGCACCAACCCCCGAGCACGCGCCTTCGTCGCGGTCCTCATGACCGCGGCCGTCGGCGTGCTCGCAGGGACGGCGACCGCGACCGTGCTTCCGCCCCCGTCCGAGTGGCTCTGGGCGACGCTGGTGTTCGGGCTGCTGTTCGCCGTGGCGGAGTACCGCCCCGTGGCGTTGCCCGGGCGCGGTGGCGAGAGTTCGTTCACGATGAGCGCCGTGCCGGCCTTCACGCTGCTGCTGATGGTGCCGTTGCCGGTGGCGCTCGGCACCATCGGGCTCGCGGTGTGGGTGGTCTACCGCACGCCGCCGCGGCGGCCGCGCATCCAGGCGGCCTTCAACGCGGCGACGTCGACGCTCACCTTCGGGCTCGGGGCGCTCATCCTCGTCGTGCTCGTCGACCTCCCGGCGTCCGAGATCGGCCTGCCCACCGTGGGGGCCGTCCTCCTCGCGGGGCTGGCGACCCTGCTGTCGACGTCGTTGCTCACGAGCACGGTGATCGCCCTCGACCAGGGCACCACCGTCCGCCACGGGCTCCGCGACAGCCTCAGGCTCAACGGCCTCACCACCCACCACGTGTTGCCGGCCGTGGCCCCCATGGTGGTCGCCGCATGGCACTACGACCCTGGCCTCGTCCCGGTGATCGTGGTCGTGATGATCGGGGTCTACCGCGGCACCCGTGAGGGCATCCAGGCGCGGACACAGGCACGCAACGACCCGGTCACGGGGCTCCCCAACCGGTTGGCGCTGGACGAGCGCGTCAGCCAACTGCTGCGCCACCTCGACGAGCACGACACCCTGTCGCTGCTGATGGTCGACCTCGACCAGTTCCGCGTGATCAGCGACCAACTGGGCCAGGACTTCGGGCACCGCCTGCTGCGCCGCGTGGGCCGCCGGCTCGATGCCGCGGCGGACGTCGACACCGTTGCCCATCTCGGCGGCGACGAGTTCGCCGTGGTCGTCCGCCGGTGCGACGGCGAGCGGATCCGTGCCGTGGCCACCGCATTGCTGGCCGACCTCGCCGAGCCGTACATCATCGACGACGTCCCGGTGCGCATCGGCGCCAGCATCGGGGTCGCCAGCGCGCCGGCGGACGGCACGGACGCGGCGGCACTGCTGCGTGTGGCCGACGCCGCCTTGACCAGCGCCAAGCGGCTCGGCGCCGCACCGCATCTCCAACTCAGCGGCGGGCACACGGCCCGTCACCAGCCGGGCCGGCTCTCGGTGCTCGGCCAGTTCGAGACCGCCCTGGCCGATGGCCAGCTCCGGCTCGACTACCAGCCACAGCTCGACCTTCTCGACGGCAGCGTGATCGGCCTCGAGGCCCTCCTTCGCTGGCAGCACCCCCAGCACGGCGAGATCGCGCCCGACGTGTTCGTCGGTGCGCTCGAGCAGACCGACCTGATGCCGATCCTGACCCGGTTCGTGATCGAGCGGGCGGTCACGGAACTGGCCGCCCTTCGGCGGCACGGTTACGCCGGGACGATGTCGGTCAACGTCTCGGCCCGCGACCTGCACAACCGACGTCTCGCCGACGAGGTCGCCGACGTGATCGGGCGCAACGGCGTCCCGGCCGACCGATTGACCATCGAGGTGACCGAGAGCGCCCTGGTGACCGACCACGCACGCGCCCGCCACGTCATGCACGAACTCGCCGAACTGCGGGTGGGACGCTCACTCGACGACTTCGGCACCGGGTACTCGTCGCTGTCGGCGCTCGCCACGATCCCGCTCTCGGAACTCAAGATCGACCGGGCGTTCGTCACCGGCCTGCGGCACGGTCCGTCGGCCACGTCGATCCTGCAGGCGATCGTCGACCTCGCCCGGCAACTCGAGCTGACCTCGGTCGCCGAGGGCGTCGAGACACACGCCGAACTGCAGGTCCTGCGACGGCTCGGCTGTCGGGTCGTACAGGGCTACCTCGTCGCCCGGCCGATGGCCACGCAGGCCCTCACCGGCTGGCTGCTCGCCAACGACCCCGCCTTGCGGTCGACGTCCGCCGCCAGCTGAATCGGGCGGGCCCCGCCGAAGCGGGGCCCGTGAGGCGATGCGGCGCTCAGGCGCTGCGACGCGTCTTCATCAGACCCTTGCGGTAGTCCCGATTCATCATCGCGATGAAGTCGATCGAGATGCCCTTCGGGCAGGCAGCCTCGCACTCGCCCATGTTGGTGCAGGAACCGAAGAACTGCTCCATGGTGTCGACCATCGCGACCGCCCGCTCGTAGCGCTCGGGATGGCCCTGCGGCAGCACGTTGAGGTGCTGCATCTTGGCCGAGGTGAACAGCTGCGCCGCCCCGTTGGGACAGGCGGCGACGCACGCGCCGCAGGCGATGCAGGCGGCGGCGTCCATGGAGGTGTCGGCCACCTCCTTCGGCACCGGGATCAGGTTGGCGTCGGGCGCCGAGCCGGTGTCGACCGAGATGTAGCCGCCCGCCTCGACGATGCGGTCGAAGGCCGAGCGGTCGACCACGAGGTCCTTGATGACCGGGAACCCGGCGGCCCGCCACGGCTCGATGACTATCTCGTCACCGTCGGCGAACTTGCGCATGTGGAGCTGGCAGGTCGCCGTCGCGCGCTCGGGCCCGTGGGCCTGGCCGTTGATCATCAGCCCGCACGTGCCACAGATGCCCTCGCGGCAGTCGTGGGCGAACTCGAACGGCTCCTCGCCGGCCTCGATGAGCGACTCGTTGACGTGGTCGAGCATCTCGAGGAACGAGGCGTCCTCGCTGACGTCGGTGGCCTGGTAGGTCTCGAACCGACCCGGTGCGTCCGGACCGGCCTGCCGCCAGACCCGCAGGGTGAGGTTCACTTGTAGCTCCTCTGGCTGAGCGCGACGTTGTCGAACGTGAGCTGTTCTTTGTGCAGGACCGGCTCGGTCCCGAGTCCCTGCCACTGCCAGGCACCGACGAACGCGAAGTTGTCGTCGTCGCGCTTGGCTTCGCCCTCCTCGGTCTGGGACTCCTCTCGGAAGTGGCCGCCGCACGACTCCTCGCGCATCAGCGCGTCGCGGCTCATCAACTCGGCGAGTTCGAAGAAGTCGGCGACACGGCCGGCCTTCTCGAGCGAGGAGTTGAGGGTGTTGCCCGAGCCGAGCACCCGGACGTTGGCGTGGAACTCCTCGCGCAACGTCGGGATCTCGGTCAGGGCCTTCTCGAGACCGGACCGGCTGCGGGCCATACCACAGTGGTCCCACATGATCTTGCCGAGTTCACGGTGGTACCAGTCGACCGAGCGGGTGCCGTTGGTCTTGAGGAACTTCTCGGTCTGTTCGCGCACGGCCTGCTCGGCCGTGGCGAACTCGGACGCCGAGGTGTCGACCTTGGCCTGACCCAGCATCGGCGCGAGGTAGTCGCCGATCGTGTAGGGCAACACGAAGTAGCCGTCGGCGAGGCCCTGCATCAGCGCCGACGCGCCGAGTCGGTTGGCGCCGTGGTCGGAGAAGTTGGCCTCGCCGATCGCGAACAGGCCCGGGATGGTGGTCTGCAGGTGGTAGTCGACCCACAGCCCGCCCATCGTGTAGTGCGGGGCCGGGTAGATGCGCATGGGCGAGGTGAAGGGATCCTCGCCGGTGATGCGCTCGTACATCTCGAACAGGTTGTCGTACTTGTCGTTGACGGCATCGCGGCCGATGCGGCTGATCGCGTCGGCGAAGTCGAGGTAGACCCCGTTCTTGAGCGGCCCGACCCCCTTGCCCTCGTCGACCACCTCCTTGGCGTTGCGGGAGGCGACGTCACGCGGGACGAGGTTGCCGAACGCCGGGTACTTC
>DATHUR010000099.1:0-64882 GCA_035462025.1 Egicoccus sp.
GGCGACCCCGACGAGGCGGTGCGCCTCGCCGCCCTCAACGCCCTCGGCCAACTCGTGGTGCCGGACGCGTGGGCGGTGATCGACCGCTGCACGGACGCGTCGGAGCGGCGCCTGCAGGTGCTCGCGACCCGACTCACCGAACGGCGCCCGAGCGCGTTGGCGTTCCGCCGGGCCGCGCTGACCGCCGACACCCGACCGCTCGAGGACGTCCCGCCGCCGCCGACCGGTGCGTCCGCGCGCTGGCCGGTTCCGGACCTGAGCCTCGTCACGCTCGAGGGCGGTCCGAAGGCCGCCGAGCTCGCCCCAAAGCTGGCGCTGCAGGTGGCGATCTGCCGCCCGCGCTACCTGTCACGCGCCGAGGTGCCGGCCGAGGAACTCGCCGCGGTCCTCGCCGCCGCACGCGACGAGGCGCGGGCGAACGGCAAGTCCGACGAGATGGCCGCACGCATCGCCGCCGGCCGCGCCGAGCAGCACGTCCACGAGACCGTGTTCCTCGAACAGGTCAGCGTGGCCGATCCCGGCGCCCTGGTCCGCGACCTGCTGTTCGGGACCGAGGTGACGATCACCCACTTCGAACGCGCGGGTGCAGACACCTCCCGCCCCTCGTGACAGGCGCGGCTACGGTTCGCTCGCATGGGTGATGAGGGGCTGCCGCCGGGGCGGTACGACGCGATCGTCGACGCGCGCCTCGAACGGCTCGTCGCCACGCTCCTGGCCGCGGCCGTCCAGACCGACGAGGTGGACGACGCTGAACAGCCCGAGCGCCTGGCCGACCAACTTGCCGAGGCGGCACGGCGTCGCCTGGCCGCCATCACCGACCCCGCCCAGCGGCTCGCGCTCGTCAACGGACTGCTCGAGCAACTCGAGGAACCGGACGCGGCGGTGGTCGCGCCGGCCCGCCGCCTCGTCTCCGTGGCCCCGCCGCCATCGCGGCACGCGGTCGGACCGGACATCCCGCTCTCGCAGCACGACCTGCTCGTCAACGCCCGCGGCGAACCGCATCTCGCCGCCGAGCTCAAGAAGGAGCTCGCCTCGGCCGACCGCATCGACCTGATCGTGGCGTTCGTGCGCTGGTACGGCGTGCGGCTGATCGTCGACGAACTGCAGGCCGCAGTCCAGCGTGGCGCCAGCGTCCGGCTCCTCACCACCACCTACACCGGCTCGACCGAAGCCGCCGCACTCGAACGGTTACGTGACCTCGGCGTCGAGGTGCGCGTCTCCTACGACACCCAGGTCACCCGGCTGCACGCGAAGTCGTGGGTGTTCCACCGACGCTCGGGCTTCTCGACCGCCTACGTCGGCTCGTCGAACCTGACCCACAGCGCGATGGTCGACGGACGCGAGTGGAACGTCCGCCTCTCCCGGGCCGCAACGCCGGCGCTGTTCGACAAGGTCGCGGCCGCCTTCGACGCCCAGTGGGAGTCGGGCGACTACGAGCGCTACGACGCCGACCGCTTCGAGCAGGCGACCCGCCCAGCCGATCCGGACTCGCCCTTGTCCGGGCTGGAGCTGCGGCCGTGGCCCTACCAGTCCGAGATCCTGGACGCGCTGACCGTCGAGCGCGAGGTCCACGGTTCCACCCACAACCTCGTCGTCGCGCCGACGGGGACGGGCAAGACCGTCGTCGCTGCCCTCGACTACGTCCGGCTGCGGCAGGAGCACGGCGACCTCAGCCTGCTGTTCGTCGCCCACCGCGAGCAGATCCTGCGCCAGTCACGGCGCACGTTCCGCGAGGCGCTGGGCGACGGCAGCTTCGGCGAGATGCTGGTCGGCGGCCACCGGCCCGAGGACGGCCGCCACGTCTTCGCGTCGATCCAGACGCTGTCGTCGCCGGGCGCGCTCGACCAGCTCGGCGAGGCGTTCGACGTCGTGATCGTCGACGAGTTCCACCATGCCGAGGCCGGAACCTACCGCCGGTTGCTCGACCGGCTCGACAGCCGCTGGCTGCTGGCCCTGACCGCGACCCCCGAGCGTGCCGACGGTCTCGACATCCGACGCTGGACCGACGGGCGCACCGCCTTCGACATGCGCCTGTGGCACGCGCTCGACCGCCAACTCCTCGCGCCGTTCCAGTACTTCGGCGTCTCCGACGTCGAGGGTGTGCTCGACCAGGTGAGCTGGCGCGCCGGCCAGTACGACCGCGGTGACCTCGGCCGTGTGCTGACCGGCAACGACGCACGCGACCGCCTGGTCGTCAAGCAGGTCAGACGCATCATCGGCCAGCCCGGGCAGATGAAGGCGCTCGGCTTCTGTGCCACCGTCGAGCACGCCCACCACATGGTGGACGTCTTCTCCGCCGCCGGCTGGCCCGCTGCCGCGATCGATGGCACCACACCGCAGGTCGAACGCGAGCAGCGCATCGCCCAGCTGGAGCGGGGCGAGCTGGCCTGCCTGTTCAGCCGCGACGTGTTCAACGAGGGCGTCGACATCCCCGCGGTCGACACGATCCTGTTGCTGCGCCCGACCGAGTCGGTGACGGTCCACCTGCAGCAGATCGGCCGTGGCCTGCGCCGGCACCCGACCAAGCCGGTCTGCACGATCCTCGACTTCGTCGGACAACACCGCCGTGAGTACCGCTTCGACCTGCGGCTACGGGCGCTCACCGGCATCCCGCGGGCCCAGCTCCAGCAGGCGGCCGAGGAAGGATTCCCGTTCCTGCCGTCCGGCTGTCACCTCGAGCTCGACCGGCAGGCTCGCGAGTGGGTGATCGCCCATCTGAAGGAAGCGGTGTCCGCCGGCAAGGTCGCCCTGCGTCGCGAACTCGTCGCCCAGGTCAGCCGGCAACCCGCGCGGCACGCCCCGCGCCTGTCGGCCTTCCTCGACGAAGCCGGCATCGAACTCGACGATCTCGCCAAGGCCGGTGGCTGGGCAAGTCTGCAACGGGACGTCGGCCTGCTCGAGGACGACCCGACCCCGAACGAGCCGACCCTGCAGCGCGGCCTGCGACGCCTGCTCCACCTCGACGACACCGCCCGCATCGACCGCTTCATCACCTGGCTCGACGCAGCGGTGCCACCGGTCGCGAGCTCGACCGTCGACGAGCGACTCGCCTGGATGCTGCTGATCAACCTGTGGGGTCTGAAGCAGGCGCCCGACAGCGCGTCGGCGGCCTGGCAGGCACTGTGGGACGCACCGGCCCTGCACGACGAACTGCGCCAGACCCTGCCGCTGCTGCGCGATCGGATCCGCCGCCCCAGCCTGCCGCTTGGCCTCGACGACGTCCCGCTGCGCCTGCACGCCACCTACACCCGGGACGAACTGCTCGCAGCATTCGGTCACGTCACCGCAGACCGGCGACCGAACCTGCAGTCGGGCCACTGGCACGACACCGACACCAACAGCGAGGTGCTGTTCATCACGCTGCAGAAGGCCTCGGGCTACTCGCCGACCACGCTGTACCGCGACTACGCGATCAGCCGCGAACTGTTCCACTGGGAGTCTCCGAACAACACCCGCGCGGACTCACGCGTGGGACGGCGGTTCCTGACCCAGCGCGAGACCGGGCTGCGTGTGCTGCTCGCCGTGCGCGCCACCCGCGAGGACGCCTGGGGCGCGACGCAGCCGTACACCCTGCTGGGTCCGGCGGAGTTCGTGACGGCCGAGGGCGAGCGTCCGATCGCGATCACCTGGCGGCTGGCCAACCCCATTCCGGCCGACCTCTACGAGACCTTCAAGGTCGCCGCCGCGTAGCGACGGGCGAGGCAGCCGGGGCCTTTCGGCACTCGCAGCCGCACGCGGGCTGCGCCATGATCGAGGGCGCGGCGACCATCGGTGACGTTCCCGGCGGCCGCCGCAACCTTGCAGTGCCCGTCGACGTCCAACGGTGCATCGGACGAGGGGGACACGGTGCGACGGACCCGGATCGTTGCGTTGCTCGTCGCCGCCGGACTGGGGCTGGCCGCCTGCGGCACCGGGAGCGGCGGGGCGGGCGACGAGCAGGCCACCGGCGACCTCGGCGAGGTCGACCTCGCCGGCAGCCTGTCGCCGACCGAGGCGACGGACGCGGCGGCGGGGTTGAACGCCTTCGGTTTCGACCTGCACCAGGGCGTGGCGGAGCCGGGGGAGAACACGGTCACCTCGCCGCTGTCGGCGGGCGTGCTGCTCGCCATGGTCGCGGCCGGTGCCGGGGGCGACACGGCCGAGGAGATGGTCGACGTCCTACGCCTCGGGGAACCGCGCGACACGCGCTACGCCGCGCTGCTGGCCGACCTCGGTCGTGCGAGCGACGTCACGTTCTCCGCCGCGAACTCGCTGTGGTCCGCACAGGGCGTTCCGTTCGAGGCCGACTACCTGCGGTTCGTCGCGGACTACTACGGCGCCACCGTGGACGAGGTCGACCTCGGTGGACGGGAGGCGGCCGACGCGATCGACGACTGGGTCGTCGACCACACCGAGGGGCGCATCGAAGGCATCGCCCGCGAACTGGGCCTGCCGGACCCGGCGGCGGTGCTCGTGCTGCTCAACACGGTCTACTTCCGCGGCACCTGGACCACGACCTTCGACGAGGCGGACACGACCGACGCGCCGTTCACGCTCGCGGACGGCACCGTCGTCCGGCTGCCGACGATGCGCCGCACCGACGCCGCCATCGCGGTGGGGGGCGGTGACGGGTTCCGCATGGCGCGGCTGCCCTACGGCGGCGACGAGCGGTTCGGCATGGAGATCCTGCTGCCCGACGAGGGTGTGGCGCTCGACGACCTCCTCGCCGACCTCGACGCCGGTGCCTGGCGGGCCGCCGTCGACTCGCTCGGATACGGCGCCTCCCTGGAGGTGGCGCTGCCGAGCTTCGAACTCGAGTGGGACGCCGACCTCACCGAGGTGCTGCAGGCGCTCGGGATGCGCTCGGCGTTCGGCGGCGGCGACTTCACACCCATGTCGTCCGCGAACCCGTTCCTCGACACCGTGGTGCAGAAGACCTACATCCGCGTCGACGAGCAGGGCACCGAGGCGGCCGCGGTCACGGGTGGCGCGATGGCGACCTCGGCGGGACCGTCGCCGTTCGTCGTCGACCGGCCGTTCGCGTTCGCCGTCAGCGACGAGGAGACCGACACGATCCTGTTCCTCGGCACCGTCCACGACCCGCGCGGCTGAGGCACCGCTTGATCATCGGTCGGTCTGGGTCACCTTCGTCAGTCCGCGCGGGGCGTCGGGGTCGAGGCCGCGGTGGCGGGCGAGCCGCTCGGCAAGCATCTGTCCCGGTCCGATCAGCGCGATCGGGGCGACCGTCTCGGGCAGGTCGGGGCCGGGCAGCACGGTGCTGCACGCGGACTGGAACGCCGGCGTGCCGCCGATGCCGACCGTCGCCGCACCCGTCGCCCGGATGTCCCGCGCGAGTCGGGTGAGGTCGTCGGTCAGCGGACCGTCCGCCGCACTGACCAGCACGACCGCCATCGAGTCGTCGACCACGGCGATCGGCCCGTGCCGCAGGTCGGCGTATGACAAGCCGCGCACCGGCCGCAGGTTGGTCTCCTCGAGCTTGAGCGCCAACTCCAGGGCCGTGCCGTGGGCCAACCCGCGGCCGCTGACCAGCAACGCCTCGGCCCGGTCGAGGATCCCGACCGCGTCGTCGAGTGCGGCCGTGGGCGCCAGCACGCGCTCGAGTTCGCCGGGCACGCGGCGCAGGTGGGGCTCGAGGCTGCGCTCGTGCGGCCCCAGCGCATCGGCCAGGATCGCCAACGCGACCAGTTGCGCCGTGTAGGTCTTGGTCGCGGGGACGGCGAGTTCGGGGCCGGCGGCCAGCGCCAGGGTCAGGTCGGCGGCCGCCGCCAGCGGCGAGTCCTCCTGGTTGGTGACCGCGACCGTGCGGGCGCCGTGTTCGGCCGCCCACGCCTGCGTCTCGACGATCTCGTTCGTCCCGCCGGACTGCGACAGGCTGACCACGAGCGTGTCGCTCAGGTCCCGCTCGACCCGGTAGTGCGTCGCCAGGCTCGGCGCCGCCAGCGCCGCCGCGATCCCGGCGTGGATCTCGAGCAGGTAGCGGCCGTAGGCGGCCGCGTTGTCGGACGTCCCGCGCGCGACGAACAGCACCTCGCGGGCGCCCGCCGCGAGCCGACGCAGTTCGGGGCGCAGCGGCAGCAGCGCGTCGAGGGCACGGTCGACGGCGGCCGGTTGCTCGGCGATCTCCTGGGCCATGCGCGTGGTCATGGGGTGCTCCCGTTGACGAGGTGGCCGCCGACCCAGGTCGCCCGCAGCGTCCAGTCGTCGTCGAACCAGACGAGGTCGGCGTGGCTGCCGGGCTCGAGCCGACCGACGTCGCTCGCCCCGACGGCGTCCGCCGGGGTCCGCGTGGCGGCGAGCAGCGCCGTCGCCGGCTCGATGCCGCACGCGATGACGTTGCGCACGGCGTGGTCGAGACGCAGCGCGGAGCCGGCGAGGGTGCCGTCCTCGCGCCGGGGCGGCGCCCCGACCGCGTCGACGACCACCGTGTCACCGGCGAAGCGGTAACGGCCGGGCGCGACGCCCAGGGTCGGGCTGGCGTCGCTGACCAGCGCGATCCGGTCGCCGGCCGCGGCGAACGCCACGCGCAGGGCGGTCGGCAGGACGTGTTCGAGGTCGGCGATCAGCCCCACGGTCAGGCGCGGTTCGCTCAGCGCGGCGCCCACCACGCCGGCGTCGCGGTGGGCCAGGGGACGCTGGGCGTTGTAGAGGTGGGTGACCAGTGTGGCGCCGGCGTCGACCGCGGCCAGCACCTGCGCGTCGGTGGCGTCCGAGTGCCCGACGGCCACGCGGATCCCGGCGGCGGTGAACTGCCGCACCGCGTCGAGGGCGCCGGGCAGTTCCGGCGCGAGCGTCACGTAGCGCAGCACGCCGCGGCCGGCGTCGATCAGGCGCTCGATCTCGTCCTCGTCGGGTTCGCGGAGCAGGTCGACGCGGTGGGCGCCGGGCCTGGCGGGGGAGAGGTAGGGCCCCTCGACGTGGACGCCGAGGCAGCGCGCGCCACGGGCGACCGGCGTGCGGCCGGCGGCGGCACGCAGCGCGGCGGTCAACTCGAGCAGGGGCGCGGTCACGAAGGTCGGCACGACCGCGGTGACGCCCAGTTCGGGTAGCCGGCGCATGACCTCGTCCCAGCCCTCGTCGTCGGTGGACGCCAGGTCATGGTCGAACGCCCCGTTGCACTGGATGTCGACCAACCCGGGCGCCAGCACGCCCGAGCGCAGCACGACGTCGGGCGCTGCGGGCGGCGGCCCGTCGCCGACCGCGACGACCCGGCCGTCGTCGTAGACCAGCCACGCGTCGGCGACGAGGTCGCGGCCCAGCAGCATGGCCGGTGCCGTGACGATGGGCATGTGCGTCTCCTGCGCGGGATGGGCGTCCGCCGCGACAGTACCAAGAAACTTGTTATGACGTCCTGACATCATGTTATGGTGCGCGAGCCCACCGTCCGGTGGCTCGACAAAGGATCAACAGCATGCGTACACCTCTGCGAGCGCGCGGGGTCACGGCCGCCGTCGCGTTTTCGCTCGTGCTCGCCGCGTGCGGTGGCGGCGGGGACGACACCACCACGCCGGAAGAAGAGGGGACCGCCGAGGAACCGTCGGCGGAGGGCGAGGACGTCACCGTGTCCTTCCTGACCCACTGGCCACCGGAAACCGTCGCCCTCCTCGAAGAGGCCGCCGACGCGTACTCCGCTGAGCACGACAACTTCACCTTCGAGGTCCGCGCCGTCCCGTTCGGCGACCTGCTCACCACGGTGCGCGCGGAGGCGGGCGGCTCGGCCGCCCCGACCATCTCGGGCATCTACGACCTGTGGCTGCCGGAACTCGTCAGCGACGGCATCGTCGCCCCGGCTCCCGGCGAACTCGCCGACGAGGTCGCCGCGGAGTGGACGCCGGGCGTGGTCGACGCCGCGACCGTCGAGGGCCAGATCTACGGCGTTCCCAACGAGATCAACGTCTACGCGCTCAACTACCACAAGGACCTGCTCGCCGAGGCCGGCTACGACAGCCCGCCGGCGGACTGGGACGAGCTGGTCGAGATGGCCGAGGCGCTCAGCACCGACGGCCGGCAGGGCTTCGGCCTGATCAACTCGTGGGCCGCGGGAACGGTGCACCCGTTCGCGTCCCTGCTGGTCTCCAACGGCGGCGAACTGGTCGTGGACGGCGAACCGACGCTCGACACCCCCGAGGCGCTCGAGACCTTCGAGCTGGTCGAGCAGCTGATCGCGGCCGGCACGGACCCGACCATGGGCACCTCCGACGCCAACACCACCGGCCCGTTCCTCGACAACTTCGTGTCGGGCAACACCGCGATGATCATCATGGCCAACTGGTGGGAGTCCGCGCTGCGCAGCGGCATGGGCGAGGAGGCGTTCGAGAACATCGCGACCGCGCCGATCCCCGTCGGCCCCAGCGGCGAAACCTCCCGGTCGATCTCCTACTCGTGGATGACGGTGGTCAGCGCGAGCGCGAGTGACGCCGAGCAGCAGGCCGCCTGGGAGTTCCTGACCTGGCTCAACGGCCCCGACTCCGGCGAGAACGGCTCGTCGGCGATGGGCGACATCCTGCAGTCGATGGGCATCCTGCCGACCCGCACCTCGGACATCGAGGCGCACCAGGACCGGCTGGGCACCCCGTTCCTCGACGGCTACGTGAGCGTGCTCGACGAGGCACGTCCGTTCCCGATCGTGGCCGGCGGCCAGGAGTTCACCGACGCGCTGCAGCGCCAGCTCGAGGAACTGCAGTTCGGCCAGGTCTCCGCCGCCGAGGCGCAGGAGGCCGCCCAGTCCGACGCCGAGTCGATCCTCGGCTCCGCGGGCTGATTCCCACCGCGTGACGTCCGGGGGCGGCAGACTCCTGTCGCCCCCGGGCATCCCTGCCCTCTCTCGTCCCGAGGACCCCGATGTCGGTCGGACGCAACCGAGCCGCGAGCGCGGCCCTGCTGGCGCCAAGCGTCGGCCTGATCGGTGTGTTCATCCTGCTGCCGATCGTGTTGACGATCTGGTTGTCGTTCAACGACTGGTCGACCCAGACCGCCTTCTCCGACGCGCAGTTCGCCGGCCTGGCCAACTACGGCGAGTTGTTCGGTGACGGACCGGTCGGGCGCGACTTCCGCCAGGCCACCGTCAACACCTTCGCCTACGCGGGCATGTCGATCGCGCTGATCCTGCCCCTGTCGATCGCGTTCGGCCTGTTCGTCTACCGGGTCTCGTTGCGCTCGACGCTGCTGCTTCGGACCACGCTGTTCAGCACCTACATCGTGCCCTCGATCGCGGCCGCCATCGTGTGGGCCAAGCTGTACTCGCCCACCGAGGGGCCGATCAACCAGATCCTGCAGTGGTTCGGGATCGGCGCCCAGCCCTGGCTGTCCTCGCCCGACACCGCGCTCGGGTCGCTGGTCATCCTCAACGTGTGGCAGCAGGTCGGCTACTTCACCGTGCTGGTGATCGCCGGGCTGACCCAGATCCCCGGCGACGTCTACGAGGCCGCCGCGATCGACGGGGCGCGCGGCTTCGCACTGTTCCGCCGCATCACGCTGCCGCTGCTGCGCAACACGATGCTGTTCACCGTGGTGATCGCCCTGATCAACGCCATCCAGGTGTTCGAACCGGTCGTCGCCATCACCCAGGGCGGCCCCGTCGGCGCCACCAACGTCCTCACCTTCCACATCCGAAGGGTCGGCATCGAACGGGCGCAGGGCGGCCTGGGCTCGTCGATGGCCGTGATGCTGCTGCTCGCGCTGGGTCTGACCGTCGCGCTGATCTTCGCGTTGTTCAACCGCAAGGACGTCCGGTGAGCGCGACCAGCAACCAGCGCTACACGTGGTGGCAGGCCAACGGCCTGCGCCTGGTCATCCTCGTGTGCGTCCTGATCGTGGCCTTCCCGCTGCTGTGGATGGTGCTGACCAGCTTCAAGACCCCCGCCGAGACCATGCAGACCCCGCCGGTGTGGCTCCCCGCCGAGCCGACCTTCGGGGCCTACCGCAGCGTCACCGAGGTGCTCCGGCTCGGCCGCAGCTTCCTCAACTCGGCGGTCATCGCGACCGCGACCACTGCCGGCATCCTCGTCACGAGCCTGATGGCCGGCTACGTGTTCGCCAAGCACCACTTCCGTGGCCGCGACACGTTGTTCTTCGCGTTGATCGCCACGATGTTCCTGCCGCCGATCGTCACGCTGATCCCGCTGTTCCGGATGGTCGGCTCCCTCGGCCTCGGGGGCGAGATCGCCGGGGTGATCCTGCCTCACCTCGCCAACGCGTTCGGGATCTTCCTGATGCGCCAGTTCATCCTCGACTTCCCCGACGAATTGATCGAGGCCGCCCGCGTCGACGGCGCGTCGGAGTTCCGCATCCTGTTCCAGGTCGTCGCGCCGAGCCTCGTCCCCGCGATCGCCGCCCTGACCATGTTCGCATTCGTATTCCACTGGAACAGCTACCTGTGGCCGCTGACGATCCTGCAGGGCAACGAGGCCAACTACCCGATCGTGCTCAGCATCACCCGCCTGCTCAGCTACACCCGCTCGGCGCAGAACACCGGCCTGGTGATGGCCGGTGCCACCCTGGCCGTCGTGCCCCCGCTGACCCTGTTCGTGTTCCTGCAACGCCACTTCGTGCGCACCATCTCACGGACGGGGATCACGGGATGAGCGCCCCGGACACCGACCTGGTACTCGCCCTGGATCTGGGCGGGACGCACCTGCGCGCCGGCCTGCTGGCGCCCGGTGCCGACCCCGCCGAGGTGGCCGACCTCGCCGCCGTGCCCGCGCCGCGCGACCTCGAGGCGTTCCGCGCCGCGGTCGACGATCTGCTCGGCCGCGCACGCGAACACGGCGAGGTGGGCCGGATCGGTCTGACCGTCCCCGGCACCGCCGACGGTGAGCGGTCGCTGTGGGTGCCCAAGCTCCACTACCTCGACGGACTCGTGCCCGGCGACGTCGTCGGTGTCCCGGTCACGGTCGCCAACGACGCACAGTTGGCGCTGCTGGCCGAGGTCACGGCCGGCGCCGCGGCCGGCCGGCGCGACGTCGTGCTCTTCGCGGTCGGCACCGGCATCGGCTCGGCGGTGATGGTCGGCGGACGCATCGTCACCGGCAGCCACGGGGCAGCCTGCTCGGCCGGGTGGTTCACACAGGAACCCGACGAACCCGGCGACCCCAGCGACGGGTGGCTAGAACGGCACGCGGCCGGGCCCAGCTTCGACGACGCCGCCCGGCGCCTGGGACGGCCCGACGTACCGGACGGGGCGGCGCTGATGGCCGCAGCCGCCGGTGGTGACCCCGACGCCCAGGCGGCGGTGGCCACCCCGGCGCGCACGCTGGCCGCGGCGATCGCGGCGACGGTGGCGCTGCTCGATCCCGACTGCATCCTGCTCGCGGGTGGGGTCGCGGCGGCGTACCCGGTTCTCGAACCGCACGTCCGTGACGTGCTGCGACGGCACACGCCGGCGCACCTGCACGGCGTGGCGGTCGAGGTGGGACGGTTCGCCCCCCGCGCGGGGCTGGTCGGTGCCGCAGTCGCGGGCCGACGGGGACACCTCTGGACGGAGGTCGAGCCGTGACCGACTCGCTCGCAGGACCCGAGGGCGCGGCGGCCGACGCCGACGCCGGCGTCCCGGTACGGCTCGACCGTCCCGACCGCTCGCGGCCCGAACCGTTGTGGCACCAGGTGGCCCAGACCCTCAGCACCAACATCGAGGAGGGCATCTGGTCGCCCGGCGACCGGCTGCCCGGCGAAGGGCAGCTGTGCGAGCTCCTGGGGGTCAGCCGGATCACGATCCGGCACGCCCTCCAGAAGCTCGAGGACCACGGCCTGGTGCGCAAGGAGCACGGCCGGGGCACGTTCGTCCGCTCGTCCCGCCTCGTCGGCGGCTCGGAGTCGGTGACCAGCTTCAGCCGCGAGATGCAGGACCTGGGCCGCCGACCGGGCAGCGTCCTGCTCGACACCTCGGTCGTGATGGCCGATGCGCGCACCGCCAGCGCCCTCGAACTGGACAAGCCACGGGAGGTGCTGCGCATCCGGCGCCTGCGGACCGGCGACGGCCGCCCGATCGGCATCCAGACCGCCCACATCCTGCGCGACCTCGTGCCTGGGCTCGACGGCGGCGAGGTCGCCGACGGCTCGTTGTACGACCTGCTGCAGCAGCGTTTCGGGCTCGCCCCGGTCCAGGCCGAGGAGGTCTACCGGGTGGGCACGGCCAGCGAGGAGGAGGCGCCGCTGCTCGAGGTCGAGGCGGGTTCGCCCGTATTCCTCGTCCTGCGCGTGGCCAGGTCCGAGCGCGGCCCCTTCGAGTTCACCACCTCCACCATGCGCGGCGACCGCTACGAGATCCGCACGACGCTGCGCCAGTCCACCTGACCACACCGCCCACCACGCCCGGCTGTCCGGGCCCTCCCTCCCGCACGACGGACCCAAGGAACACCACATGACCACGCACTACATCGCGCCCCTCCTCGCCCTGGCGCAGCAAGCCGGCGAGGCCAACGAGGAGGCGCTCGAAACCGTCAGCGCCCGCATGGCCGACACGCTCGAGGCCAAGGGGCTGATCCACCTGTTCGGTTCGGGTCACTCGGTCCTGCCGTGCCAGGAGGCCTTCCCCCGCTACGGCAGCTACGTCGGGTTCAACCCGCTGACCGACCCGCGCCTGATGTGGCACGACGTGCTGGGCACCGGCGGGGTCCGCGAACTGCTGTGGCTCGAGCGCACCGAGGGCTACATCGACAAGTTCCTGGCCCACCAGCCGCTGCTCGAGGGCGACGTCCTGGTCGTCTACAGCCACTCGGGCCGCAACGCCGCCGGCATCGACGCGGCGCTGTACGCCAAGGGCCGCGGCATGTACGTCGTGGCGATCAGCTCGGGCGCGATGCTCGACCGCGAGTCGCCCCACTCCAGCGGCAAGAAGCTCGCCGACGTCGCCGACGTGCTGGTCGACACGCACAGCCCGATCGAGGACGCGATCGTCGACGTCGACGGCTGGTCGCGTCCCGTGTCGGGTTCCTCGACGGTGCTGGCCATGATCCTCACCCACGAACTGATCGCCCGCACCGCGGCCAAGCTGGCCGCCAAGGGCATCGAGCTGCCGACCTTCGCCTCGCCCACCGTGCCCGGCGTGACGCTGGACGACACCGACCGTGTCTACGGCATCTACCGCGAGCGGATGGTCGAGGCCGCCGCCAAGCACGTGCCGATCTTCCAGGCCTCGATGGAGGCCTGACCCACGCGACTGTCGGCGGCCGCGTGCGCGCGGCCGCCGACCTGTCTCACGACCCCGCGCCCGCGGCCGCGCCACCGGCGGCGATCGCGGCCATGACCGCCGCCTGGGCCTGCTGGATCGCCTTGGCGACCGCCTCGGGGACGTCGCTGCCGACGTCGAACCCGTCGGCGCGGCGCTGCGCCTCCTTGCGCTGCTTGCGTTCGACCAGCACGTTCAGCGCGCCGGTCGAACGAGCCAGTTTCGCGAGCAGGACGGCGTGGCTGTCGCCGTCGCCGGGTCGCCGCCGGCCCAGCAGCAGGTCGCGCACCTGACCGCGGACCGCCTTCGCGGTGCGCGTGTCGGCCGTGGGGCGCCGGGTGACGGGGAACAACCCGAGCACCCGGTGCTCCTGCCGGCGCAACGCGCCGGACTCGACCATGCGATCGAGCACCGCGTTGGTGCGCTTGCGGTTGTCGAGGTGGCCGACGAGGTCCTTGACCTTCTTGGGCTTGCGGGCGCGTTCGGTGTCGGCGACGACGGCGGCCAGCAGCGGATCCGACGGCGCCGTGCCGGTCGGGTGGACCCGGTCGTCGAGCACCTCCAACGCGCCGACGCCCATCGCGTCGATCAGCAGCGCGCCCGCGATGCCGGTGCTGAACCCGGTCGAGCACTTCGCGTGCGGCTTGCCCTTCTCGTCGTCCCAGCACAGCAGCACCAGGTCCTCGGCGAGCAGTCGTTCCACGGTGCACCCCCTGGTCGTCGGCCGGCACACCGAGCCTACGCCCGACGCGTCGTGCCTACGCGGCGCGCGGGCCCCGGTTGTAGGCCCGTCGCGCCCACAGGTAGCCGCCCAGGCCGATCACGACCGACCACGCCACCGTCAGCCACCCGGCGTTGCCGACGGGCGTGCCGGAGAACGACGCGCGGAGCAGGTCGATGACCGGCGTGAGCGGCTGGTACTCGGCGAACCACCGCATGGCGGTCGGCATCGATTCCGGCGGGACGAAGCCGCTGCCGAGGAAGGGGAGCAGGAACAGCGGCATCGGCGCGTTGCTGGCGCCCTCGACGGTCTTGGAGGCGAGCCCCATGGCCACCGACAGCCACGTCATCGCCAGCGTGATCGCCGCCACGGCGGCCAGGATCAGCAGCCAGTCGAGCGGGCCGGCCGACGTCCGGAATCCCAGCAGGATCGCCAGGCCGAGGACGAGCGGCACGGCGATCATGGTCTGCACGAGGCTGCCGAGCACGTGGCCGGTCAGCACCGACACACGCGCGATCGCCATCGTGCGGAACCGGTCGATGATGCCTTCCTTCATGTCCATCGCGACGCCGATGGCGACGTTCTGGGCACCGCCGATGATCGTCATCAGCACGATCGCGGGCGTCACGTAGCCGAGGTAGGCGGCGCGGCCGGTGAGACCCGCGCTCGCGGTCCCGGGCAGTCCTGCGCCCATCGTCTCGCCGAACACGAACACGAACAGCAGCAGCATCACGACCGGGATCGAGAGTTGGAACATGAACAGCGTCGCGAACTGACGCTTCAGGTTGCGGCGGAGCATGGTGGCCGAGTCGCGCACGGCCAGGCTGAGGCTGGTCATCGTTGGTTCTCCAGGGTCGTGTCGTCCGCAGTGTCCGTGGCGGGCTGGCCGGTCAGGGCGAGGAAGACGTCGTCGAGGTCGGGGGTGTGCACGGTCAGGGTCTCGACCGGCACCGCCGCGGCATCGAGGCGGTCGAGCAGGCGTCGCAGGGCATCGACGCTGGCGTCGCTTGGCACCTGCAGCGCCAGTCCCTGTGGGTCCGCCGCCGAGCCGGGCAGCAGCGCGGTGGCGTCGTCGAGGGCGCTGCGGTTGGGGAAACGCAGCCGGACGTGCCCCCCCGGGATGCGGTGCTTGAGGTCGTCCGGCGTGCCCTCGGCGACGATCCGGCCGCGGTCGAGCACCGCGACCCGGTCGGCGAGCTGGTCGGCTTCCTCGAGGTACTGGGTGGTCAGCAGGATCGTGACGCCGTCCGCCACCAGGCCCCGGATGATGTCCCACAGCTCGCGGCGGCTGCGTGGATCGAGCCCCGCGGTCGGTTCGTCGAGGAAGATCAGGCGGGGGTCGCCGACCAGCGTCATCGCGAGGTCGATACGCCGCCGCATGCCGCCGGAGTAGGTCTGCACCGGCTTGTCGGCCGCCTCGACGAGGTCGAAGCGGGCGAGCAGGTCGGTGGCCCGGCGACGACCCTCGGCGCGGTCGAGGTGGTGCAGGTCGGCCATCAGGCGCAGGTTCTCGCGCCCCGTCAACAGGTTGTCGACCGCCGAGAACTGGCCGGTCACGCCGATGGCCCGCCGCACGGCCTCGCCGTCAGTGCGCACGTCGGCGCCGGCGACGACCGCCGTGCCGGCGTCGGCGGGGATCAGGGTCGACAGGATCCGGACGATTGTGGTCTTGCCGGCGCCGTTGGGGCCCAGCAGGGCGAACACGGTGCCGGGCGCGACCGCGAGGTCGATCCCGTCGAGGACGGTGGTGTCGCCGTAGCTCTTGCGCAGTCCGGTGGCCCGGACCCCGGCGGGCGTTGGTGTGCCCATGGTTCGTGCTCCTTGCTGGGTGTATGGGTGGCTGGGTGGATCGGTGGACGGATGGATCGGGTGCTCGGGCATGGCGGCGCCAGGGGCGGCGCCGTCGGCGCTTCCCGGACACCCCGTTGTGGTGGGGCTAGGCGCGGCGGATGTGGATGTCCCCGGTGCCGGTCAGGATGCGGATCTCCGCGGTGTCGGTCCCGACGCCGGGGCCATCGGCGGCCTCGAGGTCGTTGTGGACGCGGCCGAACTTCGAGCGGGCGTCGACCCACGCGGCCGTGCCGTCGCGGATGCCGACCTCGATGGCGCCGGCGCCGCTCTTGAGGCTGACGTTGCCGCGGACGACCTCGCCGACGCGCACCCTGCCGCTGGCGGTGAGCGCTGTGACGTCGGCAGCGGCGTGACCGACGGTGACGTCGCCGTTGGCCGACTTGGCCTTGAGGCGACCGGTCACCTCGCCGATCGTGATGGGGCCGTTGATGTTCTGCACCTCGGCGGTCCCGTCGATGCGGCCGATGCGGATCTCGCCACCCCCAGTCACCGTGGCGTTGCCGTCGACCTGTTCGATCAGCACGTCCCCGCCGGACGTCTCGGCCCGCAGTGCGCGGCTGTGGTCGATGCGGATGTTGCCCACACCGGTGCCGGCGCGGACCTCGCCGAAACGTCCGTCGGCGCGCACGTCGGCGGCGTCGGCCCGGATGTCGAGGTCGCTGTCCTCGGGCGCCTCGATGACAACGCTGATGTAGCCGGCGCGCTGTCGCGGACCGATCAATGGTTCGAGGATCGGGATCCGCGGTCGCGGGCCGCGGATCTCGAGGCGCCCGTCGACCAACTCGGCGGTGGCAGCCCGAGCCGCCCGGACGTCGCGCTCGTCGCCGGGGTCGGCCGGCGTGACGGTCACCTCGGCGTCGGCGCGGTCGGTCGCGATCACGTGCACGCTGCCGACCGACAGCTCGACGTGCACCGCCGTGGGACCGGAGAGATCGAAAGCAGTCATGGGGTACCCCCGGGTGCAGGCATGGAAGGGCAGGCCACGCGCCGTGCGACGCGCGGAGCAACGTGTGGACGGTGGCGGCTAGCGGACCCAGCCGGAGTAGCGGCGGTTGCCGACAGGGCCCCCGCGGTTACGGGCCGGCCCAGTCTCGAGGGCGCCGGCCGCGGCCCGGACGAGCCAGGCGTTCAGCGACAGTCCTTCCTGCGTGGCCGCCTCCTCGATGCGTTGCTTGAGCGAGTCGGGGAGTCGCAGGTTGAGGCGGGCGGTGCCTCCGTCCGGGTCCGCGAGGGACGGTGGTGCCACAGGTGGTGCCATCCCGGCGTCAGTGTCGGCCACGTTGGCGTCGTCGTCGGTCGGGTGCGGTGGGGGCGTGACGACGAAGCCCGGGTCGCGGCCGCGCAGGCGGACCTCGACCGAGCCAGGCGCCAGTTCGCGCGTGATCTCGTCCGCGGCGCTGCTCAGCGCCTCGAGCAGGACGAGACGGGTCGCGGCGTCGAGTGGTGCGGTCAGGCGATCGGCCAGGGCGCGGGCGTCGTCGCCGCCCGCGGCCGCAGCGATCGCGAGTTCGCGCTGGAGGGTTTCTACGAAAGGTGTGAGGTGCATGGTGCCACTATGGCACACAAGTGGCACCGCTGCAAGTGCCACGCGGTGGGTTCGGACGGCCGCCGTCCCTGCGGCGGTAGCCGCCGCCTCCCAACGGCCGCCCCGAGGCAACAAAGCGCGATCGCCCGGCCGCACGACCGGTCCGGGACGGCCAGCCGACTCGTTGGGCTCCGTAGCGTCACCGCAGACCTGATGCCCCGACCAAGAGGAACCACACGATGCGCACCCACCGGAACTCGAAGATGAAGAAGTTCGCTGCTGTGCCGGCCGCGTTCGTCCTGGCCTTCGGCCTCGCCGCGTGCGAGGACGACGGCGACACCACCGTCGTCGAGGACGAGCCGGACACGGTCGTCGAGGGTGACGACGGCGCCGAAGGCGAGGACACCGACGTCGACGTCGACGCCGATGTCGACGCCGAGGCCACCGAGGACGGCGGCGAGGCCGACGCGGACGCCGAGGCGGACGCCGACACCGAGACCGAGAGCGACGAGGGCTGAGTCCTCGCTGTTCACGACGACGCCCCGGCCGATGCGGCCGGGGCGTCGTCGCGTGTGCAGGCGCGGTGTCGGCTCACTCGAGCGCGGCGCTCATCGCCTCGATCAGGTCGGGCATGCCCCACTCGACGCTGAGCGCCGTCGGCGGCGAGACCGACGAGACGTACTCGTTGCCGACGACCTGGGCGACCCGGCCCTCGGCCACGGCCGGGATGGCCTGGACCTCGGGCTTGTCGAGGAAGGCGTCGGCCTCCTCCTGGGTCGAGTGGTAGCTGATGAGCAGGTCGGCCTCGAGCTTGTCGATCTGCTCGTAGCTGAGCTCGTAGTAGAAGTTGCCCTCGGCCGAGTCGGTGTCGAGTTCGTCGACCGACGGCGCCACCTCGAAGCCGAGGTCGGTCAGCATCGCCACCCGCGGGTCGAGCGAGGTGTAGACCGACAGGACACCGTCGCCGTCCCAGACGTTGGCGATGGTGACGCCCGCGAATTCGGGGTGGGCCGCGGCCTGCTCGGTGAAGAAGGCGTCGATGTCGGCGAGGACCTGGTCACCGGCCTCGTCGCGGCCGAGCGCCGAGGCGACGATGTCGATGACGTCGCGCCATGGGGTCGCCCACGGCCCCTCGGGATAGGCGACCGTCGGGGCGATCTCGCCGAGCAGCGTGTACTGCTCCTCGTCGATGCCCGAGTACGGGGCCAGGATCAGGTCCGGCTCGAGCGCGATGATCTCCTCGTACGGCGGGGCCGTGAAGTCGTCGGTCAGCAGGGCGGGCGGCTCCTCACCGGCCGCTTCCACGGCGTCGGCGATCCAGGGCAGTTGGTTGCCCGCCCCGACCGTCCAGACCTGCTCGGTCATGCCGACCGGGAACACGCCGAGGGCGATGGCCGCCTCGGTCGATCCCCAGCCCCAGGTCACCACACGGGCCGGTTCCTCGGTGATCTTGGTGGAGCCGAAGGCGTGCTCGACCTCGACCGGGAAGCCGGAGGCGTCGCCGTCGCTGCCGGCCGCCTCGCCGGTCTCGGCCCCGGTCGCGGCGGGGTCGGGTTCTTCCCCGCCGGCCCCACCGCAGGCAGCCAGAGCGAGGGCCGCCGCCGCAAACGTGGCCAGCAGGGTGGAGTGTCGTGCGCGCACGGAGTCTCCTTCGGGCAGGTACCCGACGGCGTCGTTCGACGCCGGGACGACGGGAGGGGAGGGAAAGCACTGGTGAGGTTAGCCTTACCTCATCAACGCCGGCAAGCCGACGCGCCCGCTACGCCGACTCGGCCTCCAGCCCCGTCGCCGCGTGGTAGCGCCCGACCGGCACGATCAGGGGGGAGCCGGAGACGGGGTCGTCGACGACACGTGCCTCGAGTCCGAAGGCCTCGTGGACGATGCGTTCGGTGAGCACCGTGCCGGGGTCGCCCTCGGCGACGATGCGTCCGCCGTGCATGACCACGAGGTGGTCGGCGTAGCGGGCGGCGAGGTTCAGCTCGTGCAGCACCATCACGACCGTGGTGCCGGCTTCGCGGTTGCGCTGGGTGAGCAGGTCGAGCAGCTCGACCTGGTGGGTCACGTCGAGGAAGGTGGTCGGCTCGTCGAGCAGCACGATGTCGGTCTGCTGTGCGAGCACCATCGCGATCCACACCCGCTGGCCCTGCCCGCCCGAGAGTTCCTCGAGACGCCGGTCGGCGAGGTCGCTCACACCGGTGGCGGCCAGGGCCTCGGCGACGATGCGGTCGTCGTCGCTGTCGTGACGGCCGAACCACCCCTGGTGCGGGTAGCGGCCGCGCGCGACGAGGTCGGCGACGCGCACCCCGTCCGGTGCCGTGCAGGTCTGGGGGAGCACGCCGACGATCCGGGCGACCTCGCGACTCGGCATGCGGGCGATGTCGCGGCCGCCGAGCGTGACGCGGCCGCCCGACAGTGGCAGCAGGCGGGCGAGGCCGCGCAGCAGGGTCGACTTGCCGCAGGCGTTGGGGCCGACGATGGCCGTGATCCGGCCGTCGGGGATGGTCAGGTCGAGGCCGTCGATGACGTGGCGGCCGCCGTAGCCGATGCGGACCGCGTCTGCGGTCAGCGCATGTCCGGTCCCGGGCGGGGCGGTCGGGGTCATCGTCACGTCCGTCGTCGTCATACGTTCGCTCCTCGTCCCGTCCTCGCCAGCAGCCAGATCAGGTAGGGCGCGCCGATCAGCCCGGTCACGACGCCGACCGGGGCGGCGAGTTGCCCCGGCAGGGCGTGCTGCCCCACGACGTCGGCGCCCAGCAGGATGACGGCGCCGACCACGCCGCTGGCCGCCAGTGCCGGGCCGCCGTCGTCGAGCAGGGCACGCGCGATCGCCGGCGCGACCAGGGCGACGAACGGCACCGGGCCGGCGACGGAGGTGGCGGCCGCGACCAGAGCGACGCCGACCAGGAGTGCGATGGCCCGGGCCCGGTCCGCGGGCACGCCGAGCCCGCGGGCCTGGTCGTCGCCGAGCGCCAGGATGCGCTGGCGGGTGTGTTCGCGCAGTCCCAGCGGCGCGAAGACCGCGACCGCGATCAGCAGGAGCACGAGGCGGTCACCACGGACGTCGCCGACGCTGCCGACCGTCCACAACAGCGCCTGCGCCGCTTCGCGGACCTCGGCCCGCGTGAGCAACCAACCGACCAGCGAGGTGGCGAGGTAGGCGACGCCGATGCCGACCAGGACGAACCGGATGCCGTGCACGCCCTGGCGCCAGGCGAGCAGCCAGATGGCGACCGCGGCGGTCGCGGCGCCGAGTCCCGCCATGCCCGCGACCGCGACACCGGTCAGCCCGAGGCCGAGCAGGGCCCACACCGCGCCGAGGCTGGCGCCCGCCGAGATGCCGAGGATGTCCGGGCTCGCCAGCGGGTTGCGCAGGGTCGACTGGAACAGCGCACCCGCCAGGCCGAGCGCGGTGCCGGCACCGACGGCGGCCGACACCCGTGGCAGCCGCAGGCGGCGGACCACGAGGACGTCGACCGCGTCCCCGGAACCCGCGACCGCGCCGAGCGCCTCTGCGGGGCTCAGCCCCGCGGCGCCCAGCAGCAGCGCCACGACCGCAAGCCCGGCCAGCAGCACCGCGCCGATGCCCAGCACCACGACCTGCCGACGCGTCCGGGCACGGCGCAGCCGCGCAGGCGCCGCCTCGAGGACGTCATGTCCGGGGGTGAGGGTGGGTGCGCTCACAGTTGGGCCACCCGACGGCTGCGCGCGACCGCGACCAGGACGGGCGCGCCGAGGAATGCGCTGACGATGCCGGCCTCGAGTTCCGCGGGCCGGGCGACGAGGCGCCCGATGACGTCGGCGCCGAGCAGCAGGGTCGCGCCGAGAACGGCGGCGACGAGGGTGATCCGGCGGTAGTCGGAACCGGCCACGCGGCGGGCCGCGTGGGGGACGACGAGGCCGACCAGCGCGATGGGGCCGACGAGGCTGGTCGCGGTCCCGGCCAGCAGCGTGATGCCGACGCCGGCGACCAGGCGGGTGGTCCCCACCCGCTGCCCGAGGCCCCGGGCCACGTCGTCGCCGAGCGCGAGCAGGTTGAGACGGTGGGCGCTGAACAGCGCGAGCGCCGCGCCGACGGCGACGAAGGGCCACAGGTCGGCAGCGAGGTCGAGACCGCGGCCGGTGAGCGACCCGACCGCCCAGAAGCGGTACTCGTCGAACGCCTGGCGGCTGCGCAGCAGCACCAGCGTGATCGCGGGGGTGAGCAGCGCGGTCAGCGCCGCCCCACCGAGGGCGAGCCGGACCGGCTCGCCCCGGCCGATGGCGGCCACGGCGACGGCCGCGAGCGCGGCGCCGGCGAACGCGAACCAGACGAACGTGGCGGGCGAGGACACCCCGAGCAGCCAGATCGCGAGCACCACCGACAGCGACGCGCCGGCGTTGATGCCGAGCAGGCCGGGGTCGGCGATCGGGTTGCGGGTCACGCCCTGGATCAGGGTGCCGGCCAGCCCGAGGGCACACCCGGCGAGCAGGCCGACGACGGTGCGCGGCACCCGCAGATCGAGCACGACGCGGTGGTCGGCGTGACCCGCCGCGGGTGCGGTCAGCGCCTGCCAGACCTCGCCGGCCGGGATGCTGCGCACACCGAACATCAGGCTCGTGACGATGGCGGCGGCCAGCAACCCGACGCAGGCCGCCATCACGACCAAACCACGCCGGCGACGCGAGGGGGCGCCGGCAGGGGCGTGCGTCGGAGCGGCCGCAAACGCCGGTTCGGCAAAGGTTAGCATTACCTAAGTATGCACGGCCGGCGCGGCGGACGCGAACCCACCGCGCCGGCCCGGACCTACTTCGCGAGCAGGCTCTTCATCTGGCGCTGGATGAGGTGCGTCGACTGGCGCGGCACGACCCGGTTGAGCAGGTTCAGCACCCGCGAGTCCTTGCCCACGAACACGTGGAACCGGTCGTCCTCGATGCCGTCGACGATCATCCTGCCGGCGTCCTCGGCCGTGGTCATCGGCAGCTTCGAGCCCTTCTCGGCCGCCGCCGCACCGCCCGGCGTCTCGACGCCGGAGTTGGCGGTGATGTCGGTCTTGACCGCTCCCGGGAAGATCAGCGAGACGGCGACGCGGGTGTCGCGCAGCTCCGCGTACAACCCCTCGGTCATCAGTTTCACGGCCGCCTTGCTGGCGCCGTAGACGGTCTGACCCGGCACCGGCAGGAAGCCGCCCATGCTCGACACGTTGGCGACGTGGGCGACCGGCCGCTGCAGCAACCCTGGCAGGAACGCCTTGACCATGTGGATCGTGCCGTAGAGGTTGACGTTGATCACCCGTTCGATCACGTCGTAGTCGAGCTCGGCGAGCGTGACGAACGGCTGGATGATCCCGGCGACGTTGACGACGCCGTCGGGCGCGTCGAGCACCGCCTCGACCCGGCCGGGGAGTGCTTCCACCGCCGCGCGGTCGGTGATGTCGAGCTGGAACGTGGCGAGCCGGTCGCCCGCGTTGGCGAGCGTCGCGGTGGCGTCGAGACTCTCCTGGCGGATGTCCACGGCGGCCACGCGCGCACCGCGACGCAGCAGTTCGAGCACGACCTCACGGCCCATCCCGTTGCCGCCGCCGGTGACGACGATGACCTTGCCTGCGACCTTCACGACCGACTCCTTGGGTTCGCGGTGTCCTGCCACCGAGCGTGCCCGGCGACCGGCCGGCACGCACGGGTCGTTCGGCGGCCGGCATCCGGACGATCGGCCCATTCGCGTACCGGTCGGGCCGCCCCGGGGTGCAGGCGGCTCGATGGACTATGCCCGATGGGTGCTCGTGACCGCTTTCGTCTGCACCGTTGTGACCATCTTCGTGGGCGTTGGGTCCTGCGCCTCTGTCGGGCCGCGATTCGTGCGTCACGATGGTCGTGGAACGTCCCGCAGGCCGTCGGCCGGCTGCCGGGCGCCCTGATCGGAGATCGAGGTGGACCGCCGTCGTCCTCGTGCCCGTTCGCGCCCACTGGCGCGCTCGCTCGTCACCGTCGCGCTCGCTGTCGGGCTGCTGGCGTCCGGGCTGGTGGCGCCCGCGACGGCCGCCACGATCAGCGTCTGCGCGTCGGGCTGCGACTTCACCTCGATCCAGGCGGCCATCGACGACGCGGATGCCGGCGACACGATCCTGGTCGGGCCAGGCGACCACCCCGACACCTTCACCGTCGACGTCGGTGTCGCGATAGCGGCGGCCGATCCCGACGAACCCCCGGTGATCACCGGCGTCGGGACGCGCGCGACCATCGCCGCCAGCGGGGTCACCCTGCGTGACCTCATCTTCGACCTCGGCGCCGACACGACGACCGACGGCGTCATCGTGATCGACCGCGTCGGGTCGTGGCCCTTCAGCATCGGGTTCGGCGACATCACCCTCGAGCGCATCGAGGTGCTCGGCGGCCGGCGCGCGCTGTTCGCAACGGTCGAGGACATCACGATCGTCGACAGCCGCTTCGAAGGCCAGGCGCGTGACGCACTGTTCTTCAACGCCGTAGCGGGCACCACGACGATCGACGGCAACACGTTCGTCGGCGGCAACGCCAACAAGGCCATCGTGTTCGAGAACTTCTCCAGCGGTGACCCGGGCAACGCCGGGACGATCCGCATCACCGGCAACGTGGTCGACGGCAAACGCAACTTCGTCGTCTACAACCAGTGGCTGTGCTCGACCAAACTGCCCGACGGCGCGGCGTTCGTCTGCGACGAGGACGCGGCCAACGACACGGTCGACCTGGTGATCACCGGCAACCGGATCGGCCCGTTCGGCACGGCCATCGACATCTTCGACCCGAGCGAGTTCGGCGCGTTCGACACGCAACGCTTCGAGAAGATCGGCTCGGTCACCGTCACCGGCAACGCCTTCGTGACCGAGGGCACGGTCGGGCTACGGGCACCCGACGCGCTGGCCGCCGAGCACGCGGTCGTGGTGGACGCCACAGGCAACTGGTGGGGCGTTCTGACCGGACCGGCCAGCGGGCAGGTCGACATCGGCGCAGCCGGCGTCGACACGGCCGCGTTCCTCACCCCGGCGGTCACGGTCAGCGGCCTGCCCACCAACGTCGCGAACTCGGCGACGAGCGTGAACCCGACCTGCGTGCCGGCGAACCCGACGCAGGTCACCTGCGTGGTGAGCGGCACGAGCGGCCTGGCTGTTGGCGCCAACACGGTCACCTTCACCGCGACACTCACCGTGGCCGGCCTGCAGGTCACGAACGTGGTGACTCGGACCGTGACCCGCGCCGGACCGACCCCGCCGGCCACGCCGACTCCACCCGTCCCCGACACGGTGCCTCCGCCGCCACCGCCGGTGCCGCCCCCGCCGCCGGACACCCCGCCGTCACCGATCACGATCCCGCCCGGCCAGTCACTGATCCGACCCCCCGGCTCGGGCGGTGGCTTCGTCGGCGGTGCACCGGTCACAGCGGTCCAACAGCAGGTGCCGCCCGTGCCGCCACCCGGGCAGCGCACACCGCAGCAGGTGACCCAGGTCCAGACCGTGGCCTCGCAGATCGCGGGCGCCGTCTCGACGCACCTGCCGTCGGGGGCACGTCCGCCACTGGCCGTGCTCCAGACGCCGGACGGTGCGCTGATCCACGGCCTGCTGGCCTCGGCGCTTGGCGAGGGGCGGTCGGTCCCCGCGGAGCACGTGGTGTCGCTGTCGACGGATGACACCACCCTGGTCCTCGCGGGCGCGGACGGCGTCGGCAACCCGACGGCCCCCTCGGACGACGGCGTCCTGCGGGCTCCGCAGGGCGGTGGGTTCGGGACCGTCGTCTCCGGTCTGGTCCCCGGGTCGCCGGGTCAGGTGGTGATCGCGTCCGACCCGCAACTGCTGGGCACCTTCGTCGTCGACGCGGACGGGGTGTTCAAGGGACAGGTCGCCATCCCGACGGGCCTGGACCCAGGCGACCACACCCTCATCGTCAACGGCCGGGGCGTGCGGGGCGAGGTGACGCTCATGCTCGGCATCACGGTGGACGAGCTCACCACCTTCCCCGACGTCGTCGCCACCTCGCCGCAGGGCCAGGCGATCCACTCGCTCACGGCCGCGGGGATCGTCGACGGCTTCGCCGACGGCACCTACCGGCCGACGCTCGCCGTCAGCCGGGCGCAGGCGGCGACGGTCCTGGCGCGCGCGCTCGGCCTCGACGTCGCCGGTGGGTCGTCGTTCGACGACGTCGTCGGTGTCCACTTGGGTGCGGTCACGGCCGTGGCCGAGGCCGGCGTCATGACCGGCTTCGCCGACGGGACTTTCCGCCCGACGGACGCGATGACGCGCGGGCAACTGGCCAGCGCGCTGGCGCGGGCAGCCGGACTGGGCCCGCTCGCCGACGCGGCGCTGTCCGACGTCGCCGGCACACACGCCGGCGCCGTCAATGCGATCGTCGACGCCGGTCTCGCGGTGGGGCACACGGACGGCACGTTCCGACCGCAGCTGCCGGCGACCCGTGGGCAGCTGGCGGTGTTCGTCGACCGGCTCGTGACCCGCGTGGCCGGCTGATCGCCCGGCGACGACCGGATCAGGTGGGGGAACTGCCGATGTTGACCATCCAGGCCATGCCGAAGCGGTCAACGCACATCCCGAACCGGTCGCCCCATGGGGCCACCGCCAGCGGCTCGACCACGGTGCCACCGTCGGCGAGAGCATCGAAGCACCGGCTCAGCCGGGGCTCGTCCTCGCCGCTCAGCGAGATCGAGATCGACGAGCCGGGCTGGTAGGGCGCGCCGTCCGGGAGGTCGCCCGCCATCAACACCAGGCCGTCGGCCGTGACGAGCTGGGAGTGCATGATCCGACCGTCGTTGGACGGATGCGCGCTCATGCCGCCCTCGGCGTAGGTCTGGCTGGTCAGGTCCCCGCCGAAGACGCCCTGGTAGAACGCCATCGCCTCGCGGGCCTGGTCCTGGAACTGCAGGTAGGGGTTCAACTGCACGGCAGCCATTGCCGGCCTCCTCGGTCGTGGACCCGGTGCGCGCGATCCTGCGCTGGTGGGTCACCCGGTGGACGCCGCCGAACCGCCGAATTCATCGCGGACCGGGCGGACACGGTCGCCTCAGTCGGCGATGCGGACCTCGACCGCGGTGCCGGCCTCGACCGTGCGGCTGACCGTGCAGGTCCGATCGTGCGAGGTCCGCACCGCGCGGGGCAGCAGTTCACGGGCCTTGTCGCCGGCCCCACCGTCGGGAAAGGTGACGTGGAACGTCATGGTGATGTCGCGCAGGATGTTGCCGCCGGACTCGTCGCGGATCTTGGCGGCGGCCACCTCGACCTCGAACCGCTCGTGCTCGGCGTGACGGCCGGTCACCACGTCGACGTCGACCGCCGAGCACCCACCGATCGCCGCCAGCAGCAACTCGACGGGCGAGAAGCCCGACTCGGCCATGCTGCCGAAGATGAGTTCGGCGCCGGCGGGGTTGGTCGCGCGGTACACGCCGGTCTCGACTCGCTCGAGGGTCACGGTGCGCTGCTCGTCGTCTGCCATTGCCAGGTCCTTGTCGTCTGCCTCGGTGGCAGCGACTCTACGGGGCCGCCGAGCGCGAGCCGCGGGACGCGCACGCGGCTGGTGGCGGACGCCGGCGGATCAGTAGTTGACGAACTGCGACTGGAAGCAGTGATCGACCCGAGCTGATCGAGGTCGGCGTTGAGCCGGAAGATCGGGTCGCCCTGCGCGACCGGGAGCTGCCGCGCCTCGGTGAACCGGCCGTCCGAGATCAGTCCGAAGAAGGTCTCGTAGGCGGGGAGGACCTCGGTGCGTGCGAGGCCGGCGACCTCGCCGAGGCGGGCGTCCGACGCCGCTGCGTCCTCGAGCGCGACGCGAGTGCCTCACCCCGGAGGTAGACCGCGGCACAGCGCGCGTCGGCGGCGGCCACCGACTCGGCCAGGTCCTGGCCGGTTCGGGACTCGTCCGGCTCGGCGGTGGCCGTCGTTGCCGGCTCCGTCGCGCGGCTCGCCGGTTCGGACGCCCCGTCGTCCGCAGCGGTGGCCGTCAGCCCGTCCACCTGTGCTGCCAGCGACGGCGGTGGTTCGGGCAGGTCGCCGCAGGACGCGAGCAGCCCGGCGACGGCGGCCACGACCATGATCCTGCGCACGGCCATGCACTCCCCTCGAGCCGGTTCGGGTGCGGCGGACCAGGTCCGGTGCACCGGAAACGACGCTACGGCCCGTGCGGGGCCGCCCCTAGGGCTCGCGGGCCCAAGTCCGGTGCGTGGGGGACCGGGCCCCCACGCACCGCGCGGGTCGCCCGGCCGGTCAGGCCTTGGCCCAGTAGCGCTGGTCGGACTTGCTCTCCTGCAGCGCCTCGGCGTTCTCGAAGCCGGGCGCCATGGAGGCCGACGTACCCGCCATGAACTGGTGGTGGTCGATGCCGAGCAGCCGGATCCAGCTCTGCTGGCCGAGCGTCAGGCCGATGGCGCAACCGAGCTCGACCAGTTCCGGCTCGCTGAAGTGGGCCTTGACCCGGGCCCACATCGCCTCGAGGTCGGTGCTGCCCGGGCCCCAGGCGATCGCCTGCGCGTAGGCCAGCGCCGCCTTCTGCTTGTCGTCGTAGACGTCCGAGGACTCGAAGTTGAGCAGGTCGTCGTACTGGGCCTCCTCGAGGCCGGCCGACAGTGCCTTCTCGGAGCGCTGGTTGCCGCAGTACTCGCACTTGACGGTGCGCGAGATGTAGACCCGGCACAGGTCCTTGATCGCGTGGTCGACGATGCCCTCGCGGAACATGGCCTTCCACGAGTCGGCGAAGAACCAGAACGCCGCCGGCACGTGGGCGCGAATGGCGCTGCTCTCGGGCCGCGGGGTGCCCTCCCGTGCGCAGCGGTCCATCTCGGCCCGCATGCGCTCGTCCATGGCCTCGAGCGGGACGTAGCTGATCTGCTGCTCCACGACGTGTCTCCCGGTCGGATCGCACGCCGCCAGGCGCTGCAATCGATTGCTCACCTTGCGGCGACGGTACGCCCCGGCTGCATGAGCGTCAACGGCCGGTCGGGGGTCGCAGCACCTCGGCGCCGACCAGGCTCTCGGCGGTCACGAGCGCCGCGAGTTCGTCCTCGGTCATGCCGTCGGTGCCGGCGGGACGCTGCGGCAGCACCATCCAGCGCACGTCCGAGGTCGAGTCGTGGACGCGGATCGTCACCTCGTCCGAGAACTCGAGGCCGAACATGTCCTGGACCATCGTCCGCGGATCGGTCACGATGCGCTGCTTGTACTCGTCCGTGCGGTACCACCAGGGCGGGTTGCCGAGCAGGTCGTGCGGATAGCACGAGCACAGGGTGCAGACCACGATGTTGTGGACGTCGTCGGTGTTCTCGGCGACGCCGAGCTGCCCGAGCTTGCCGGGGGGGATGTCGAGCTCGCGAACGGCGGCGCGGCCGGTCTCGATCAGCCGCTGCTTGAACTCGGGTCGAGCCAGGCGCGGGCGGTGATGCGCGCCCCGTTGCGGTGGTCGATGCGCGCGAGTTCCTCGCGGCGAGCGGCCAACTGCTCGGTCGTGATCCGTCCGCGGTCGAGCAGCGCCTGCGTGAAGGCCGCCAGCAGGCGGTGTGCGTCGGCGAGTTCGGCGGCGACCGTCTCGAGCCGCTCGTCGAGGTCGCCCTGGCCGAGGTGCTCGCGCTCCGCGATACGGAAGAAGGGGTCGTAGTCGCCCCGCTCCCGACGCGTGTCGTCGATGGCGATGGCCTGGGCGCCGACGTGGCGGACCGTCGCCGTCGCGATCCCCTTCACGAGCCGGTCGAGCTCGTCCTCGACGAACCTGATCGGCCCGTCCGCGTCGGCCCAGCGACGCTCGCGCCACGGCGTGCCGTCCCCGGGGCCGGGGTCGGCGCGCAACAGATCGGCGAAGGTGATGATCCCGCGGCGCAGGAAGTGCAGCACCCGGGACTCGAGCCGCTTGCGGCGGAAGTACTCGAAGTCGGTCTCGACCGCCTCGACGTGGCCCTCGGGATCGTGGATGTGCACGTGGCCGGCCGGTGCGGCGTCCGCCGCGCCGGTGTGGTCGTGACCGTGGTGGTCGTGACCGTCGTGGTCGTGGGCGTGCCCGTCGGCCATCTCGTCCTCCTGGGCGCCGACCCGTTGACGCTCGCGGGTCGTGCGGCTTGAGTGACGGTAATGCAATCGATTGACGAGCGAAAGCCTGTCACCGCAGGTGATGGTGCGAGATGTCGCTAGGAGCATGGCGCATGAGCGAATCGACGATTCCCACGGACGTGCCGTTCGAGCGGGTGGCGGGCCGTCTCAACGCCGAGGGCTTCGGGGACGTGACCGGCACCGGGTGGTACCGCGACGCGGTCTACGAGGGGTACTCCGAGGGGGAGTACGCCCGGCGGCTGCAGGTCACCCGCGACAAGATGGCGCGCGAGGGCCTCGACGTGCTGCTGGCGGCCGGCGGACCCAACCACTGGAGCTTCGGGGCCGGGATGTCGTGGCTGTCGGGCTACTGGGAGTGGCACGGCGCGAGCGCCTACGTCGTCGTTCCCCGTGAGGGCCCGTGCGTGCTGGTCGCCGGACCGGGCGGCGCGCACCGCGAAGCGATCCGGCGTCTGTCGGCCATTGCCGAGGTCCGCCACTCGCGGCGCGGCCGCTCCGGCCAAGTGATCGTCGACCTGCTGCGCGAACGCGGCCTGGACACCGGGCGGGTCGGGCTGACCTTCGTCGATCCCGTCTACGGCCACTACCCGCCGTTCAACGAGGTCGAGGCGCTGCGTGCGGGGCTGGGGGACCGGCTCGAGTTCGTCGGCGACTTCTTCCACGAGTTCTTCTACGCCAAGAGCGAGGAGGAGGCCGACGCTGTCCGGGTGGCAGGACGACTGCTGGACCGGGCGCTCCACGCCATGATCGCCGCGGTCCGGCCCGGCGTGACCGAGCAGGAACTGGCGGCCGCGGCGACGGCACCGATCCTCGATGGCGGTGGTCGCGTCAACTTCGCCATCGTGGGCAGCACGCCCATGGACGACCCGGCGCTCGCCTTCGGCAACCCCTGGCCCTCACAGCGACCGATACGCGAGGGCGACATCATCCTCAACGAGCTCGCGTGCGGCTACCGCGGCTTCACCGTCCAGCTCGGCAGCCCCATCTGCGTCGGCCCGCCGCCCGCCTGGATCCACGACTTCTTCTACGAGGTCGTGCGCCCCGGCTTCGACGCCATGGCGGCCCAGCTGCAACCCGGCAACACCTGGGAGCAGGTCCGCAAGGCGGGCCAGGCCTTCGGCGAGGCGGGCTACGACGGGCGACCGCTGCTGTTGCACACCATGGACCGGGTCACGCACAAGCCGCACGTGAACTGGCACGACGTCGCAGCGGACGAGGCCGACCAGGTGATCCGTCCCGGCGTGGCGGCGATGCTCGAGCCGACCGTGATCACGCCCGACGGCAAGCTCGGCATCTTCTTCGGCCGCTCGTTCCTGATCACCGAGGACGGCCACGAACAGGTGACCCGCTTCCCCCACGAGCTGATCGTCATCTGACCGCCGCGGCGGTCAACGCAGACGGAACGGGTCGCCGATGCCCTCGTCCGAGGTCTCGATCCAGACGCTCTTGGTCTGGGTGAACTCGTGCAGGCCCTCGCGACCGAGTTCGCGGCCGTAGCCCGACAGCTTGCGCCCGCCGAACGGCGAGGCGTAGGTGAGGCTGCGGTAGGTGTTGACCCAGACGGTTCCGGCCTCGAGGCCCGCGGCCATCCGGTGGGCGCGGCCGAGGTCGCGGGTCCAGATCCCGGCCGCGAGGCCGTACGGCGAGTCGTTGGCGATGGCCAGCGCCTGGTCCTCGTCGGTGAAGCGCAACACGCTGAGCACGGGCCCGAACAACTCCTCGCGCGCCACCGGTTGGCTGTTGTCGAGGCCGTCGAGGACCGTCGGGGCGTAGAACCAGCCCGCGTCGGGCAGTTCGGCCTGCGGGCCTCCGGCGCGGACCACCGCGCCGTTGGCCACGGCGTCCGCCACGCGCGCCCCCACCCGCTCGTGGATCTTCTGCTGCGCGAGTGGCCCCATCTCGGTCGCGTCATCGAGCGGGTTGCCGATCGTGATGCGCGCGGCACGGGCCGCGACCGCGTCGACCACCCGGTCGGCGATCGACTCGTGCACCAGCAGTCGCGAGCCGGCAACACACGTCTGGCCGGCGGCGGCGAAGATCCCCGCGACGATGCCGTTCACGGCGGACTCGACGTCGGCGTCGGCGAACACGATGTTGGCCGACTTGCCCCCGAGTTCGAGGATGGTCGGGGTCACCGTGTCCGCCGCGCGCTTCGCCACCAGACGCGCCGTCTCGACGCCGCCGGTGAACGCGACCTTGCGCACGTCGGGGTGTCCGACGAGCGCGTCGCCGGCCTCGTGGCCGAAGCCGGTGACGACGTTGACCGCGCCGGGCGGGAACCCGGCCGCGTCGAAGAGGGCGGCGAACCGCAGCACCGCCGCGGAGGCGTGTTCGGACGGCTTCACGACCACGGTGTTCCCGGCCGCCAGCGCCGGGGCCAGGGCGAACGAGGTCAACAGGACCGGGCTGTTGAAGGAGGGCACGACCGCCACGACGCCGTAGGGCTCACGGCGCGTGTAGTTGAGTACCGACGCCGTGTCGAGGGGGATGACCTGACCCTCGAGATCGTGGGCCCTGCCGGAGAAGTAGCGGTACCAGCGGTGCAGACCCTGCATCTGTCCGCGCATCTCGCGGATCACCTTGCCGATGTCGCGCGACTCGAGTTCGGCCAGTTCCTCGGCGCTCTCGGTGATCAGGTCGGCCACCCGCCACAACAGTTCTGCGCGCTGGCTCGGCGTGGTCGCGCGCCAAGTGGTGAACGCCTGGGCCGCACTGGCGACGGCGCGGTCGACGTCGTCCTCGCCGCCACGGGCGATCTCGAGCCACGGGGTCGCGGTGACGGGGTCGTAGCTGGGCAGGTACGCGCCGCCACTGGGCACGACGTCCTGTCCACCGATGCGGTGTTCGCGCCGTTCCATGTGGTCTCCGGTCGCTGGGTCACGCATTGACGTGTCAACAATTCTGACATAGAAAACGTTTGCATAGGCGAAATCAAGTCGGGTCCGGGAGGAACACGATGAAGCGGGAACTCGAACTGTCCAGCGAGACGTCGGGGGAGACGATCCGCGCGGACCTGTACACCCCCGACGAGGGCGAGGGCCCGTGGCCCGTCGTCGTGATGGGTGGCGGCTGGTGCTACGTCAAAGAACTGATCATGCCCGAGTACGCCCAGTTCTTCCTCGATGCCGGCTGCGCGGCACTGATCTTCGACTACCGCCACTTCGGCGCGAGCGACGGCCAGCCGCGGCAGCACATCGACCCGTGGAAGCAGATCGCGGACTACCGCAGCGTGATCGACGCGGTCAGCTACCGCGAGGACCTGCAGCAGTGGTGCGACCCCGGCCACATCGGGATCTGGGGCATCTCCTACAGCGGCGGACACGTGCTGGCGGTCGCCGCCCTGGACTGGCGCGTCAAGGCCGTCGTGTCGCAGATCCCGGTCATCGAGGGTTGGTACAACGCGATGCGGGCCCACGGTTCGGTCGGGTTCCGGGAGTTGACCGCGCTGGTCCACGAGGAGCGCCGGCGCCGCTACCTGTCGGGCGAGCACGGCACGCTGGGCCACTCCGGCGACCCCAAGACCGAGGTCGTGATGTGGCCGCACCCGGAGACCAAGCCCGTCTTCATGAAGATCAAGCAGGAGACGGCGCCGAGCCACGAGCACTACAGCACCATCGCGTCGGTCGAGGGCGTCTGGTCCTACGACATGAACCCCTACCTGCCGCGCATCCTCGACACGCCCACGCTGATGATCGTGGCCGAGGGCGACGACCTGACCATGTGGGAGCGCGAGATCCCGGCCTTCAACCGGATCGCGACCACCAAGAAGAAGCTCTTCGTCCAACAGGAGAGCACCCACATGACCATGTACAGCGACCTGTCCCACCTCGCCGTGGCGGCCACGGAGGCGGCGGCCTGGTACCGCGAGTGGCTGGTCGAGCCGGCCGAGCGGGCGGCCCGGGCGTGAGGGCGGCGGTCCTGCGCGAGTTCGGCGCCGGCCTCGACGTGACCCAGGTGCCCGATCCGACGCCGGGCCCCGGTGACGCGATCGTGCGGACCGGGGCGGCCGGGGTCTGCCGCACCGACCTCAAGGTCGTCGACGGCGTCGTCCCGACCGTGCCGCTGCCGATCGTGCCCGGCCACGAACTCGCCGGCGAGGTCGTCGCCGTCGGTGCGGGTGTCGACGCCGCCGCCATCGGCACGCGCGTGCTGGTGGGCCTGGACCTGTCCTGTGGCGACTGTGCCTACTGCGTCGTCGGCGAACTCGACCACTGCCAGCGGTTGCGCCGGCTCGGTATGGAGGTGGACGGCGCGCTGGGCGAGTTCGTCCGGGTGCCGGCGGCCAACCTCGTCCCGCTCCCCGGGGACCTGTCCTACGCCGACGCCGCCACCGTCGCCGACGCGGTCGCCTCGCCCTACCACGCGGTCGTCGGCGGTGCCGACGTCCGCCCCGGCCAGATCGTGGCCGTGTACGGATTGGGCGGACTCGGGCTGGCCACGGTGCAGATCGCCCGCACGGCAGGCGCCGAGGTGATCGGCATCGCACGGACACCCGCCCGCCGTGAACTGGCGGAGGAGCTGGGCGCCTCGTGGACCGTCGATCCCCGGGACGGCCCCGTCAGCGAGCAGATCCGCGATCGCACGGACGGACTCGGCGTCCACGCCTTCTTCGACATCGTCGGCATCGAGGGCTCGATCGATCAGGGGGTCCGGTCGTGTCGCAAGGGCGGGCGCGTGGTCGTCCTGGGCTACATGGTCAGCGAGGCGGTCGCGCCGATGCTGCGCCTGGTCTACGACGAGGTGTCCGTGGCGGGTTCGCGCGGCTCCACGCGCGCCGATCTGCGGGCGGCACTGCGCCTGGTCGGTGACGGCCGCGTCCGCACGGTGATCGGCGACCGCGTCCAGCTCGGCGAGGTCAACGCGGCGTTGGACCGGCTCCGCGCGGGGACCACGATCGGCCGAGCCGTCGTGGAGTTCCCGGCCTAGTCGGGCGGCCCATTGGAGATCGCCACGTGACCGTAGACGGACACCCCGGCACCGCCGCCGCGGGACTGCTCGCCGGCGTGCGCGTCCTGGACCTGTCCCGCGTGCTCGCCGGCCCCTTCGGCGCCTCCTTGCTGGCCGAGATGGGCGCGGAGGTCATCAAGGTCGAGTTCCCGGCGGGCGATCCGGTGCGGGGACTGGGACCGCACCGCGGCGACCGTTCGCTGTACTTCTCGTCGGTCAACACGGGCAAGCACGGCGTGGTCATCGATCCGGACGACCCACGCAGTCGCGAGCATCTCGCCCACCTGCTCGATGCTGCCGACGTGGTCGTGGAGAACTTCCGACCGCAGGCCGCGGCCGCCCTGAACCTCGACGTCGCGTCGCTGCACGAGCGTCATCCCCACCTGGTCATCGTCACGGTCAGCGGCTTCGCGCACAGCAGTCCCCGCGCCGCGGAGGCGGCGTACGACCTCACGGTCCAGGCCGAAGCCGGGATCATGGCCCTGACCGGCGACCCGGGCGGCGCGCCCTCACGGGCCGGCGTGCCCCTCAGCGACCTGGCCGGCGGACTGTTCGCCGCGCTGGGAGCGGCCGCCGGCCTCGTGTCGCGCGGGCGGACGGGAGCAGGCGTCCACGTCGAGGTGCCGCTGCTGGACGCCACGCTGCCGCTGTTGTCCTACGTCGCGACGGCCGCGGCCGACGCGGGTGTCGACCCGCCGCCCGTCGGATCGGGGCACCATCGGATCGTGCCGTACGGCGCCTTCGAGGCCAGTGACGGCTGGATCGTCATCGCGGCCCTCGGTGACAAGTTCTGGGTCCCGCTGTGCGAGGCGCTCGGACTGCCCGACCTGGCTGCCCGTGACGATCTGCGGACGTCGGAAGGACGACTCGCCGCGCGTGACGAGGTCGACACGGCGGTCGCGGGCGCCGTCGCGCGCCTCACCGCGTCGCGGGCACTGGAGCGCCTGCGGGCCGCCGACGTGCCGGCGGCACCCGTCCTCGGCGTGCTGGACGCGCTGAGCACCGACTACGTGCGCCAGCGTGGCATGGTTCGGTCCGTGGAGTCCGAGCAGGGGGCCTATACGGTGGTCCAGGGGCCGTTGCGCGCCGGTGGGCGACCCCGGCCGGCGCCGGACCTCGACGAGGACAGCCGGACCGTCCAGGCGGCGTGGGTGGCGGCCGGTGCCGCGCGACGGTCCGAGCGCGAGGGCGAGCCTTGACGCCTGTCCGGCGAGTGCTTATGCTGCAGGCAAACGTTTGCATAGGCGTTGCAACATACATCGGCCGTCGCTGACCGCGGCGGCGAGTGCGGGAGGAAGACCACGGTGGCGGAGTTCGCGCAGACGGGTATCGCGGCGCCAGGCATCATGACGGTGGACTGGGAAGAGCGCGTCGACATGGACCGGCTCCGCCGGCACCGGTTCGAGCGCGCCAAGCAGGCACTCGAGAACTCCGATCTCGGCGCGCTGCTGGTTTTCGAGACCTCCAACGTGCGCTACCTGACGGCCACCCACATCGGGACCTGGGCCTACAACAAGACCGAACGCTGGGCCCTGCTCACGCGCAACGGGTCGCCGTGGATCTGGGACTTCGGCTCGGCGGCCAAGAACCACCGCCTGCATTCGCCCTGGATCGAGCCGTCGCAGTCCCTGGGCGGCAATGTCGGCCTGCAGGGCGCCATCGCGCCGGGCTCGGGCCTGCCGGGACGCGCGGCCGAGGAGATCGCCTCGATCCTGCGCGAGGAGGGCGTGGCCGACATGCCGCTGGGCGTCGACATCGCCGAGATCGCGGTGCTGCGCGAACTCGAGGCCCAGGGTCTCGACATCCGCGACGGCCAGCAGGTCATGCTCGACGCCCGCGAGATCAAGAACCGCGACGAGATCCTGCTGCTCAGCCAGGCGGCGGCCATGGTCGACGGCGTCTACCACGAGATCTCGGAGATGCTCAAGCCGGGTGTGCGCGAGAACGACATCGTCGCGCACGCGACCAAGCGCCTGATCGAGATGGGTTCCGAGCAGGTCGAGGCCATCAACTCGATCGCCGGCGAGCGCTGCAGCCCGCACCCGCACGTGTTCTCCGACCGCTACGTGCGCCCGGGCGACCAGGCCTACTTCGACATCATCCACGCCTACAACGGCTACCGGACCTGCTACTACCGCACGTTCGCGGTCGGACGGGCCACCCAGGCCCACCACGACGCCTACGCCAAGGCGCGCGAGTGGATCGACGCCGCGATCGCGGCCGTCAAGCCGGGCGTCGGCACCGACGAGATCGCGAAGCTGTGGCCCAAGGCCACCGAGTTCGGCTTCGACTCCGAGATGGAGGCGTTCGGGCTGCAGTTCGGCCACGGCCTCGGCCTCGGCCTGCACGAGCGGCCCATCATCTCGCGGCTGAACTCGCTCGAGACGCCGGTCGAGATCAAGGAGGGCATGGTGTTCGCCCTCGAGACCTACTGCCCCGCCTCGGACGGCCACTCCGCCGCCCGCATCGAGGAGGAGATCGTCGTGACGGCCGACGGCGCCGAACTGCTGACGCTGTTCCCGGCCGAAGAACTGTTCATCGCCAACGAGTACTGACGAAGGCGGGCAACGTGGCAACGACCACCGCGAAGAAGACGGCCAAGAAGACGGCGGCCAAGAAGACGGCGGCCAAGAAGACCGCCGCAAAGACGACCTCGAAGCGCACGGCGGCGAAGAAGACCGCCAAGAAGACCACCGCGCGGGCCGCCGGCGGCCGCAAGCCGGCCAAACCGGCCGGGACCGAGCAGTTGTCCGAGGAGACCCGCCTGGCCCTGTACCGCCAGGTCGTGCGTCTGCGCCGCTTCGAAGAGCGCGCCTACCGGTTGTTCATGGACGGCCTGGTCAAGGGCACCTCGCACCTGTCGCTCGGCATGGAGGCGATCGCGGCCGGCGTCGCCGAGGCGATGCGTGACGGGGACCGCACCTTCTGCACCTACCGAGGCCACGCCCACACGTTGGCCCGCGGGGTGCCGATGGACGGCGTCATGGCCGAACTGCTCGGCCGCGCCAACGGCGTGTGCGCCGGCAAGGGTGGCTCGATGCACCTGACCAGCGTCGAGCACGGGGTCATGGGTTCGTACGCCATCATCGGCGCGCACCTGCCGATCGCGCTCGGCTCCGCCTGGTCGGCGCAGTTGCAGGGCAACGACGAGGTCACCGTGGCCTTCTTCGGTGACGGTGCGACCAACATCGGTGCGTTCCACGAGGCGCTCAACCTCGCCGTGGTCTGGAACCTGCCGGTCGTGTTCGTGTGCGAGAACAACCTGTGGATGGAGTACACGCCGATCAGCAGCGTCACCGCCGTCGAGCACCCCGCCGCGGACCGCGCCGCCGCCTACGGACTCGAGCGCATCATCGTCGACGGCAACGACCCCGAGGCGGTCCACCTCGAGGCCAAGAAGGCGATCGACAAGGCGCGCGCCGGCGGTGGCCCGACGATGTTCGAGGCGATGACCTACCGGCACGGCGGCCACTCGCGCGCCGACCCGGGCACCT
Source organism: Egicoccus sp. (assembly GCA_035462025.1). Taxonomy (GTDB): domain Bacteria; phylum Actinomycetota; class Nitriliruptoria; order Nitriliruptorales; family Nitriliruptoraceae; genus Egicoccus. Next base: position 37,748 of record DATHUR010000099.1, read on the forward strand.
ACCGACCCGAGGAAGAGGTCGCGGAGTGGCTCGCCCGCGATCCACTGCCCACCTATCGCAAGCGTCTGCTCGACCTCGGCGTCGCCGAGAGCGCGCTCGACGAGATCGAACAGCAGGCACAGGCGGACGTCGACGCCGCCACCGAGGCGGCCAAGAACGGACCGCTGCCAGACATCGAGAGCGCGTTCACGGACGTGTGGGCCGACGGAGGTTCGTCATGGCGGAACTGATCACCTACCGCGACGCGGTTTCCCGGGCCATCGCGCAGGAGATGCGGCGCGACGAGTCGGTCGTCTTCCTCGGCGAGGACGTGGCGGCGGCCGGCGGCGTGTTCAAGGCCACCAAGGGCCTGCTCGACGAGTTCGGCGACACCCGCATCCGGGACACGCCGATCTCCGAGGAGGCGATCATCGGTGCGGCCATGGGTGCCGCGATGACCGGGATGCGCCCGATCGCCGAGATCATGTTCAGTGACTTCCTGGCCACCTGTTGGGACATCGTCGCGGTCGAGATCGCCAAGTCGCGCTACATGACGGCCGGTCAGGTCAGCTTCCCGCTGGTCATCCGCACCGCCAACGGTGGCGGGCTGCGCTTCGGCGCCCAGCACTCGCAGGCGGTCGAGAACTGGGCGATGATGATCCCGGGTCTCAAGGTCGTGGCCCCGTCGACGCCCGAGGACGTGATCGGCCTGTTCGCCGCGGCGGTGCGCAGCGACGACCCGGTGATGTTCTTCGAGCAGAAGTCGCTGTACCCGACCAAGGGCCAGGTCCGCGACGGCGAGATCGTCGACGAGCTCGGCAAGGCCAAGACGGTGCGCAAGGGCGACGACGTCACGATCGTGGCGCTCGCGTCGATGGTGCCGCGTGCGCTCGAGGCCGCCGAGCGGCTGCAGTCCGAGCACGGCATCTCGGCCGAGGTCATCGACGTGCGCTCGCTGGTGCCGCTGGACACCCGCACCATCCTCGAGTCGGTGTCGCGCACGTCGCGCCTGGTCACGGTCGAGGAGAACCCCCGCCTGTGCGGTTGGGGTGCCGAGATCGTGTCGATCGCCGGCGAGGAGTGCTTCTGGGACCTCGACGCGCCGTTGACCCGGATCACCACGCCGCACATCCCGTTGCCGAGCGCCGACTCGCTCGAGGACGAGGTGCTGCCCAACGTCGCCCGCATCACCGAGACGGTCGCCAAGGTCGTCGGCTAGCCACGGGCGTCGCCCGGTCCCGCCGTCGGCAACCGGCCGCGACGGGGTGGTCGCTAGCGTTGCCCGCCAGTCCACGATTCGCGTGTCGAGGGAGCAACCCATGTCCGACGTCATCGCCAAGATTCCCACGGACCTGTCGATCGGCGGGTCGTGGCGCGCGGCCAGCGACGGCGCGCGCTTCGACGTGCACGACCCCGCGACGGGCGAGGTGATCGCCTCGGTCGCCTCCGGGTCGGCCGACGATGCCACCGCCGCGGTCGCTGCGGCCGACGCCGCCGCCAAGGAGTGGCGCGAGACCCCGCCGCGTGAGCGGGCCGAGGTCCTGCGCCGCGCCTACCAGACCATGATCGACCGGCGCGACGAGATCGCCGAGGTCATCGTCCGCGAGAGCGGCAAGGCCTGGAGCGACGCGGTCGGCGAGGTCAACTACTCGGCGGAGTTCTACCGTTGGTTCAGCGAGGAGGCCGTCCGTGCCATCGGCGGCATCTCGACGGCGCCCGGCGGCGACAAGAAGATCCTCGCCCTGCACCGGCCCGTCGGCGTGTCGGTCCTGGTCACCCCGTGGAACTTCCCCGCGGCGATGGCCACCCGCAAGATCGGCCCGGCGCTCGCCGCCGGTTGCACCGTCGTGCTCAAGCCCGCGTCGGACACGCCGCTCACCGCCCTGCTGCTCGCCGAGGTGATGACCGAGGCCGGCGCCCCGGCCGGTGTGGTCAACGTGCTCCCGTCGCGCCGATCGGGCGCCACGGTCGGCACGATGCTCAAGGACCCGCGCGTCCGCAAGGTGTCGTTCACCGGTTCGACCGAGGTCGGTCGCACGCTGCTCGAGCAGGCCGCGCAGCAGATCCTCAACTGCTCGATGGAACTGGGTGGCAACGCCCCCTTCGTGGTGTTCGAGGACGCCGACCTCGACGCCGCCGTCGAAGGCGCGATGGTCGCCAAGATGCGCAACGGCGGCGAGTCGTGCATCGCCGCCAACCGGTTCCTGGTCCACGACCGGGTCGCCGACGAGTTCTCGCAGCGGCTGGCCGAAGCGATGGGCTCGCTCAAGCTCGGCCCCGGCATGGACAAGAACAACGACGTCGGCCCGGTCATCAACGAGGGCGCCCGAGAGGAGATCGCCGGCATGGTCGACCAGTCGGCGTCCTCTGGTGCCAAGGTGCTCGTCGGCGGCAAGTCGCCGGCTGGGCCGGGCTGGTTCTACGAACCGACCGTGCTCGGTCGCGTCGACCGTGACGACCCCCTGCTCGCCCACGAGATCTTCGGTCCGGTCGCGCCGGTCACCTCGTTCGGCTCCGACGACGAGGCGATCGAGTTGGCCAACGCCTCCGAGTTCGGTCTCGCCGCCTACGTCTACTCAGGTGACCTCGGCCGGGGGCTCCGGACCTGCGAGGCGATCGAGGCCGGGATCGTGGGGCTCAACCGCGGATTCGTGTCCGATCCCGCCGCACCCTTCGGCGGCATGAAGCAGTCGGGTCTCGGACGCGAGGGCGCCCACGAGGGCCTGCTCGAGTTCATGGAGACCCAGTACATCGCCGCGTCCTGGTGAGCTGACCGCCACCTGACGCCGCAAATCGTCGGCCCGTCCCGCGCATCGCGGGGCGGGCCGATTCCATCGTGTGGCGACGTTCTGCCCGGCCGCCGACGACGGGGCCGGTTCACCTGGAGTTGACCCGCTTTCGTGGACGGGGACGGTGTGTGGTCATGCCGCTTCCGCGGGGGCGGTGCGGCACTGGTCTTCGTACTCGATGGGTGATTGGTAGTCGAGGGCAGAGTGGCGCCTGACGGGGTTGTAGAAGCACTCGATCCATTCGAACACGGCCGAGGCGAGCTCACGGCGGGTGTGCCAGCGGGCTCGACGGTCGAGCAGTTCGGTCTGCAGCGAAGCGAAGAACGACTCGGCCATTGCGTTGTCGAGCGCGTCGCCGACGGTGCCCATCGAGCCGAGCAGGCCGGCGTTGCGCAGCCGTTGTCCGAATGCCCAGGACGTGTACTGGGTGCCGTGGTCGGCGTGATGGATCAGCCCGGAGCCTGGCACGGGACGCCGGCGCCACAAGGCGGTCTCGAGCGCGTCGACGACCAGCTCGGTGCGCAGGTGGTCAGCGATGGCATGGCCGACGACCCGACGGTTCCGCACCGATGCCGCGTCAGGTCGTCGGTGTCGCAGCTGGTCGCCGGTGTTGTGGGTCTGGTGCGACACCGGTGGTGGTGCGGGGCCGTGATGGTATGACGCGACACGGTGTCCGGGTGCGCCTGCCGGGCCGGATCAGGCCCGGCGGTGGACCTCGGCGAGCCAGCTCATGTCGCGCGCGCCGTGTCCCTGCTCGACCGCGCGCTCGACGACGTCGAGGTTGGCCAGGGCCTGGGGGAGTGCCGGCCCCGACTCCGCGGCCAGCTCGAGAGCCAGCCGCAGGTCCTTGGCGACGAGCTCGAGCGCGAACGCCGGCGGGGTGGCCTCGGGGTCGAGGAAGGCAGACCGCTTGTAGTGCACGAAGGGCGCGCCGGCGGCACTGGCGGCGATCGCGTCGTAGGCCGCAGCGCGCGGAACACCGGCGCGCTCGGTCAGCACCAGCGCCTCGGACAGGCTGACGTTGAGGGCGTGGACGACGGCGTTGACGGCGAGCTTGGTCGCCGCGCCGGTGCCGACGTCGCCGAGGTGAACGACCTGCTTCGCCAGCACGTCGGTGACGGGACGGATCCGCTCGAGTGCGTCGTGCGGACCGCCGACGAGGAACACCAACTCGCCGCGCTGGATACTGGGCACGCTGCCGGACACCGGCGCGTCTAGCACCGCCGCGCCCGTCGGCGCCGCCTGGTCGGCCAGCCAGCGCATGGTGTCGGGCGAGACCGTGCTGGTCTCGACCACGACGCTGCGGCCGGTGAGCCCGGCGAGCAGCCCGTCGTCACCCGAGGCCAGCTCACGAAGCGCATGGTCGTCGGCGACGCTGACGACCACGAGGTCAGCCGCGGCCGCCGCTTCCCGGGCGCTCGCGCACACGTCGACCCCGATCTCGGCAGCCAGGTCCTCGGCGCGCTGCCGGGTGCGGTTGTGGACCGCGACCCGCAGGCTGTGCTCGACCAGCCGGACGGCCATGGCGCGCCCCATGCGTCCGAGCCCGACCACGCTGACGTCTGCCATCCCACTCTCCCGGTCGTTTGCTCCCGCGACGCTACCGGGGCCCGTGGGGTCAGGTCCCGCGGTTGCGGAGGTGATCGATCAGGGCGTGTTGGTGCGCGTCGAGGGCGCGTACGAGTTGCTCCTCGTCACGGGTTCGCATCCCCTCGAGGATCGCCCGGTGCAGGTCCATCTGCCCGGCGAAGTCGCGCGAGAACCACGATGGCGCACGGTCACGCGCGACCCAGGCGTCGTAGGTCGCCTTCGTCACGGCGGCATGCACGCTCTCGTAGAGGGTCGCGAGGTAGCCGTTGCCGGCGGCGCCGACCAGCGCCGCATGGAAGTCGCGGTCGGCGACCACCCACGACGACAGCCGGCCCCGCTTGTCGTCCATCACCTCGAGCAGACGACTCAGCTCATCGAGATCCTCGTCGGTGATCCGAGCGAGGGCGCGGGTGGCCCCCACGGTCTCGAGCCAGTACCGCAGCTCGGCGATCTCCTCCGGGTCGCCGTCCTGCGTGCTCACCAACAGATCGAGTGAACTGTTCATCATGGCCGCGGGGTTGCGGGTCACGTACGCCCCGGATCCCGGGCGGATCTCGACGAGCCCCATCAGCGACAGGGTCCGCAGCGCCTGGCTGACGATGGCGCGGCTGGTCCCGAACTGGTCGGCGAGCATGCGCTCGGACGGCAACCGGTCGCCCACGGCGAGCGATTCGTCGAGGATGAGTTCCCGAATCCGTGCCACGACCAGATCGGCCCGACGGGTCACCGGCAGTGGCCCGATCGATGCCAGCGGATCCATCCGCGCGGCACGACGGTTCCGCCCGGCATCCGGTGTGCGGGCCCCCACCATCGGCGTCTCCTCGCCATACCTCGGTCGCGGGACCGTAGCCGAGCCGGCTGCGGCACCGCGCCGTCGGGTCCGCACATGCGGTCCAGCCACCGGGCCGGATTGCGCTGATCGCCAGACGTTTGACGCGACCCCACGTCAGGCTAAAGTGGCTCAGCCACTAGGGCAATTCGGAGGGAGACCGGGATGCAGGGTGTTGCGGCCGGGGGCGTGCCCGGAGGCCGTGGGGACACCGAGACGGTGCTCGCGCGGGCCACGGAACTCGCCGCGATGATCCGATTGCGTGCCGCCCGGATGGTGTCGCGGCACGGGTTCGGCTACTTCGGCCAGGCACTCTCGTCGGCCGAGACCTTCGGGGTCCTCGCCGCCGACTGGTGGCGTCCGGGGGTGGACGACCTCGTCATCTCGCCCGGGCACTACATCGTCTGTGCGTACGCGATCGGGGTCGAACTCGGCCTGCTCGATGAGGCGGCGCTCGAGACCTACGGCGAGGACGGGTCGGAACTCGAGGCAATCGGGACCGAGAGTTCACCGGTGGTGAGCCTGACCTGCGGCTCGCTGGGACAGGGCCTGTCCGGCGCGATCGGCCTCGCGCTCGCGGCGCGGCTGCGCGGCACCGATGCCCGGACCTACGCGTTCGTCTCGGACGGTGAGATGCAGGAAGGCCAGACCTGGGAGGCCGCGATGTTCGCCGGTCATCATCGACTGGACCGGCTCACCGTCCTGCTCGACGCCAACAACTCCCAGGTCGACGGACCGATCGAGTCGATCACGACGATCGAACCGATCGCCGACAAGTGGCGCGCCTTCGGTTGGAGCGCGTTCGACGTCGACGGTCACGATGTCGCAGCCCTGCACGAGGGGATGTCGGCCGCTTCCGTCTCGACCCGCCCGGCCGTGGTCATCGCCCGTACCTCGACGTTGCACGGCGTCGCCGCGTTGCCCGACGACGCCGACGGCCACTTCATCAAGTTGCCGGCCGACATCGCCGAGCGGGTCATCGCCGAACTGGAGGGTCGCTGATGCGCGCAGCCCCGTTCGAGACCACCCTCAAGCCCTACGGCACGGCGCTGCTCGACCTGGCGCGGCGCCGCGAGGAGATCCTGTGCCTGAGCGGTGACCTCACCCGCCAGTGCGAGATCGACCTGTTCCAGGACGAGTTGCCCGAGCGGTTCATCCACGGCGGCATGGCCGAGGCGAACCTGATCGGGATGGCCGGCGGCCTCGCCCGGCGCGGCTACATGCCCTTCTTCCACACGTTCGGTGTCTTCGCCACCCGTCGCGCCTACGACCAGGTCGCGATGGCGATCGCCTACCCCAACCTGCCCGTCCGCCTCGTCGGGTTCATGCCCGGCATCTCGAGCCCGGGCGGGCCGAGCCACCAGGCCACCGACGACGTCGCACTCATGCGGGCGTTGCCGAACATGACCGTGGTCGACGTTGCCGACGCGACCGAGACCCGTCTGGCCGTCGAGGCCATCGCCGACGTTCCCGGGCCGGTCTACCTGCGCCTCAAGCGCGGCGAGATCCCGATCCTGTTCGACGACGACCACCGCTTCGAACTCGGCCGGGCCCAGGTGCTCCGCCGGCCCGATGCAGACGGTGGCGTGGTCTTCGTCGCCAGCGGGATGATGGTCGCCGCCGCAGCGGCCGCCGCGGACGCCCTGGCCGGCGCCGGGATCCCGGTCGGCCTGCTCAACGTCCCGGTGATCAAGCCGTTGGACGTCAGCACCGTCGTCGCCGCCGCCCGCGGCGCGGCCCTGGTCGTCACCGCCGAGAACCACAGCATCGTCGGCGGGCTCGGTTCGGCCGTGGCCGAGGCGCTGGCCGAGGCGGGCGTCGGCGTCCCCCTCGAGCGCATCGGACTGCGTGACGTCTTCGCCACGGGTGCGAAGAGCGGCCCCTACCTGTTCGAACGGTTCGGGCTCTCGACCGCGGCCATCGTCGGACGCGCCTGGCAGCGGCTGGGTCGCGGCGACCCCGCCCCCGAGGTGGTCGTTCCCGCCGTCGAGGGCACCGACGCCTACGCCCCGGTCTGACCGCACCGGCGGCCGCGCCGCCGGCGAACACGAGGATGCACGCCATGGAGACCCTGCCCGACAAGCCCACGATCGGTTGGATCGGTGCCGGCCGGATGGGCTACGCGATGATCGAGCGCCTGCTCGGCGCCGGCCACGACGTCACCGTGTGGAACCGCACCCGCGCGAAGGCCGAGCCCCTGTCCGAGCGGGGTGCCACGATCGTCGACGACGCCGCCGATCTCGCCGACCGTGACGTCGTCTTCAGCATCGTGTCCGCGTCCAAGGACCTGCTGCAGGTCCTGCAGGGCGAGGGGGGTCTGCTCACCCGAGAGGGCACGGCGCCGAAGGTCATCATCGATTCGTCCACGGTCGACCCGGACGCCTCGGCGAAGGCGCGCGCGATGGCGGCGGACGCCGGCGCCGAGTTCCTCGCCGCGCCCGTCAGCGGCAACCCGAAGGTCATCGCCGCCGGGAAGCTGAACTTCGCCGTCTCGGGCGACCGGCACGTGTTCGACGCGGTCGAGTCGATCCTCACCGACATCGGCCAGGGCGCCTACTACGTCGGCGAGGACGAGGTGGCCCGACTGGTCAAGCTGTGCCACAACCTCTACCTGGGCCTGGTGACCCAGAGCCTGATCGAGGTCACGATCCTGGCGCAGAAGGGCGGCGCGTCCCGCCACGAGTTCCTGCGCTTCCTCAACGATTCGGCCATGGGTTCGGTCTTCAGCCGCTACAAGACGCCCGCGCTGGTCAACCTCGACTTCCACCCGACGTTCACGATGCCCCTGCTGCGCAAGGACTTCGACCTCGGGCTGGGCATGGCGCGCGACCTCGAGGTGCCGATGCCGGTCACGGCGCACGTGCACCACATCATCCAGTCCGCGATCGGGCAGGGCCACGTCGACGAGGACTTCGCGTCGCTGATCATGCTGCAGGCGGCCGCGGCCGGCATGGACATCGAACCCGAGAACGTCGACGTCGACACCGGCCTGTAGGGGCCCGTCACCACACCTGATCACCGGAGAACACCATGTCCCTGCAATCGTTCGTCCCGACGCCGAAGCTCGAGGACTACGCCGAGACCTTCAAGGACTTCTTCAAGCTGACCCGGCGCGACGACGGGGTCCTGCTCGCCGAGGCCCACACCAATGGCGGGCCGATCCAGTTGTCGGTCGAGAACCACCGCGCGCTCGGACAGATGCTCAAGACGATCGGCGCGGACCCCGAGAACGAACTGCTGATCCTGACCGGGTCAGGCGACGAGTTCATGATGGACTCCGACCCCGAGGGCTTCGCCCTCGAGGACGCCGACATGGAGTACTGGGCGTACGAGTACGCCTACAAGGACGGGCGCATCAACGTCAGCTCGCTGGTCAACGACCTCGAGATCCCCACGATCGGGCTGATGAACGGTCCGGGCTTCCACCCCGAGATCGTGCTGATGTGCGACATCACGCTGGCGGCCGAGAACGCGGTGATCTTCGACCTGCACTACGACATCGGCTCGGTGCCCGCGGACGGCATCCACAACGCGTTCCAGGAACTGCTCGGCACCAAGCGGGCCGCGTACGCGCTGCTGACCGGCGAGGCGTTCACGGCCGAGAAGGCGCTCGAGGTCGGCCTGGTGAACGAGGTCGTGCCGCGGGCGCAGTTGATCGAGCGCGCCTACACGATCGCCGACCACATCATGAGCCAGCCGCGCACGACCCGCCGGCTGACCACCCAGATCGTGCGACGACCCTGGAAGCAGCGCATCGTCAACGACCTCGACGGCGGGTTCGGCATCCAGATGTTCGGGCATGTGGCCAAGAAGCGCTCGATCCACAAGCGCGACCACATCTCCGACGTGGTCGCCTACGTGCGCGAGGGACGTCGCAACAACATCGACTGAGATTGCACGACCAGCAGCAGGCCGGCGCCGCCATCGAGGAGGGCGGACGCCAGGCCAGCCGCTGCATTGGGTTGTGCGTTTATTCGGCGCTAATCGCCAGATGCAAACGTTTGACACGACTCCGGCCCTCGTAGTAGGTTCGCTCTGCGGCTTGGGAGGGCCAGTCGCGGTGGGTACGTCGCCCACCGCCGGGAGCGTCGGGACGACGGAACCGCGTCGCGGTTCTGCAAACGTTCGCACCCGAGGTCGAGAACGCCGCGGGAGGTCTTCATGCGAGTACGGTCCCGATGGATCGCGCTGCTCGCCGCGATGTCGCTGAGCATCGCTGCGTGCGGAGGCGACGACCCTGAACCCGAAGCCGAGGAACCCGCCGAAGAGGGGGCGACCGAGGAGCCGGCCGAAGAGGGCGGCGAGGGCGAGGAAGGCGACGAGGAAGCGGCCGAGGAGCCGTCCGGTGAGCCGATCCAGATCGGCGGTGCGCTGGCGCTGACCGGTCCGCTGGCCCCGACGGCGAAGATCCACGAGATCGTCGCCGAGCAGTACGTCGAGTACATGAACGAGAACGGTGGCCTGCTGGGTCGGCCGGTCGAGTGGACGGTGCTCGACGACGAGTCGCAGGCCGAGCAGTCGGCTGCGCTCTACGAGCGGTTGATCACCCAGGACGGGGTCGACCTCATCATGGGTCCCTACGGCACCGGTTCGATCACCGCGGCCATGGCCACGGCCGAGCGCTACGGCTACGTGTTCCCCCACCACACGGCCAGCCTCACCTACGCCTACACCTACGACAAGCACTTCCCGACCTGGTTCGTGGGGCTCAACACCCACCACACCACGCCGCGGAAGGTCTTCGAGGCCTACGAGTCGCTCGGGGACGACGCGCCGCAGACCGTCGCGTTCGTGACCAACCGCTTCCCGGGCACCGACTTCCTGGTCTACGGCATCGATGACCCGAACGCGGGCACCGAGGCGCTCGAGCAGGGCGGTGGCGCACTGCGCGTGGCCGAGGAGATGGGGCTCGAGGTCGTCCTCGACCTGTCGTTCGACCTCGGTACCACCGACTTCTCCGGCATCGCCCAGCGTGTCGCCGAGGCGGACGCCGATCTGCTCTACGTCGGCGCGCTCGGTGAGGACGGCACCAACCTGCTGGCCTCGCTGGCACAGATCGGCTACACGCCGCGCAACCACTTCTACCAGTGGCCCGCACCGGGCCCGATGCTCGCGGCGGGCGACCTCGCGGACGGCGCCACCTCGGTGACCATCTTCGAGCCCTACGAGCCCTACCTGTCGAACGAGGGCGGGCAGGAACTCGCCGAGCGCTACCGCGCCGCCGCCGAGGAGGAGGGGCTGGCCTACACCGACCCCGAGACCCAGGCGGGCGCATCGTGGGCCGCGTGGCAGGTGCTGCAGGCCGGCGTCGAGGGCTGCGGGTGCCTCGACCACGACCAGATCGCGGAGTACCTGCTCAGCAACCCGATCGAGACGGTCCAGGGCACCTTCGAGTACCAGGCCGACCAGCAGAACTACGGCGACGACATCCAGACCATCAAGCAGATCCAGGATGGTGGCTGGTACGTCGTGCACCCGGAGGAGACGGCCACCGACGGCCGCACCCTGCGGGCCGGCGGCTGACCGGCTCGAACACCGCCGGAGCCCCGCAGCATCCGCCGCGGGGCTCCGGCACGAACCGCGCCGTACGACGCTGGACCGCTCCACCACATCCGGGAGGTGACGCATGACGGCCGTGACCCAGACGCTTGCGACCGGGATCCTGCTCGCCGGTCTGTACTCGATCTTCGCCCTGGGGCTGAGCCTGCAGTGGGGTCTGCTGCACACGATCAACTTCGCCCACTTCTCGTTCGTGTTCCTCACGGCCTACGTCACCTACGAGGCGGCGACCACCTTTGGCTGGGACCCCCTGCTCGCGGTGCTCGTGACGGCGCCCATCGGCGCGCTGCTCGGCATCGCGCTGCAGTTGTTCATCACACGCTTCAAGATCGACGTGTTCGGGTCCTTGATCGTCACGTTCGCGCTGTTTCTGATCTTCGAGGCGCTGATGACGATGCGCTGGACGTCGGACCTCACGCGCATCCCGCTCGACCGCAACCCCTACTTCATCTCCTCGATCCGCATCGGGCCGATCACCCTGCCGACCACGGGCCTGATCGCGGTCGTCGCCTCGCTCATCGCCTGCGGGGCGGTGTGGTGGCTGCTCAACCGCACCCACGCCGGCAAGGGCATGCGCGCGTTCGTGCAGGACCCCGAGATGGCCTCCGCTTTCGGCGTCAACTACCCCCGTCTGGCGTTGCTCGTCGCCGCCATCTCCGGTGCGGCCGCCGGGATCACGGGCACGCTGGTCGGACTGTTGTTCGTCATCACGCCGACCGGCGCAGAGATCTGGATCGCGGTCATCTTCGCGGTCGTGCTGCTCGGCGGTCTGGCCAACCCGCTCGGCGTCATCGGTGCCGCGTTGCTGATCGGCATGGTCGAGTCCTTCACCCGCCAGTTCGCCGACCCCGCGATGGCGCGCATGATGGCGCTGGTGGTCCTCGCGATCGCCCTGATCTTCAAACCCGAGGGATTGTTCAAGCCGATCGTCGAGGAGGCGCGCGAATGACGTCGCGACGCGCACTGACCCCGCGGGCCCTGGTCACCTGGGCCGTGGTGGCGCTGGCGCTGTTCAGCCTGCCCACCCTGCAGGGGGTCTTCGACTTCCCGGTCTACAACCTGATCTTTCTGTACCTGCTGTTCTTCTGGATCGCGCAGGCCAGCAGCTGGAACCTGTTCAGCGGCTACTCCGGCTACTTCAGCTTCGGTCAGGGCGCCTTCTACGGCGCCGGCATGTACACGACGGCGATCCTCGGTACCCGCTACGGGTGGACGTTGCTGCCGACGCTGCCGGTCGCGGCCATGGTCGGCGCCGCGATCGCGCTGGTCACCGCGTTCCTGGTGTTCCGGCTGCGCCGACTGTCGGGCGAGATCTTCGCGCTGTTCACCCTCGCCGTCGCGCTCGGCATCGGCGCGTTGGTCAACAACTGGAACGCGCTCGACGGTGGTCGCGGCATCCCGCTCGGGCAGATCCCCTGGCCGTCGTTCCTGGGCGACACCACGCAGATGCTGTACTACCTGGGACTGCTGATCGCACTGGGCGCCGTCTTCACGGCCTACGTCATCCAGCACAACCGCTTCGGCGCCGGCCTGTTCGCCATCCGCGACGACGAGAAGGTCGCCGAGGCCATCGGGGTCCCGACGCTGCGCTACAAGGTCGGCGTCTTCGCCATCAACGGCCTGATCGCGGGCATCTCGGGCGGCCTGCACGCCGTGCAGGTCAACTTCGTCAGCGTCAGCGGCACCTTCAACCTGCGCATCCCGGTCTTCGTCATCCTGATGAGCGTGGTCGGTGGACGCCGGCACTGGTTCGGCCCCGTCCTCGGCGCGCTCGTGATCTTCACGGTCAACGACCGCATGTCGGGCGGCGGCATGGCGGAACTGAGCCTGATCGTGCTGGCCATCGTGCTGATCGCCGCGACGTTGTTCCTCAAGGGCGGCATCTCGACCCGGCTGCTCGAGCGTCCGGTGCCGCCGATGGTCGCGCTGGCCGTGGTCACCGTGCTCAGCATCGTCTTCACCGACAGCACGGTCATCACCGCGTTCGCGTACGGGATGGTCGCCGCCCTCGTGGTGCTGTTCCTGCCGGCCGGCCTCGTACCCGGGGGCCGAGGCGGTACGCCACCACCGGGTGCCGCGGCGTCCCCCGCCGTCGCGCACGAGCACACCACCGCGCAGGAGGCGGGTTGATGAGCGAACCACTGTTGCGCTGCGAGGGCCTGACCAAGGTCTTCGGTGGCCTGCGCGCGGTCGACGGCGTCGACTTCGAGCTCCACGCGGGCGAGGTACGGGGCCTGGTCGGGCCGAACGGCTCGGGCAAGTCGACCACGATCAACCTCCTGAGCGGCCACCTGCAACTCGACGGGGGCTCGATCGCCATCGGCGGGACGCGGGTCGAGGACCTCGCGCCCCACAAGATCAGCAGCCTCGGCCTGGCCCGCACCTACCAGATCCCGCGGCCGTTCTCGACCCTCACCGTGCTCGAGAACGTCCGGGTCGCGGCCCACTTCGGTGCCGCCGAGCCGCGGCCCGAGGACGTCGACGCCGAGGCCCAGCGCTGGGTCGAGTTCGTCGGCCTCGGCCACGTCGCCCACCTGCTGCCCGACACCATCACCCTGCACCAGCGCAAGCTGCTCGAGCTCGGGCGGGCACTCGCCACCCGGCCCCGCGTGCTGTTCCTCGACGAGGTGCTCGCCGGACTCAACCCGCGCGAACTCGTCGACGGCATCGCGTTGGTGCACCGGATCAAGGATCTCGGGATCTCGATCGTCGTCGTCGAGCACATCATGCGGGTCATCCTCGACCTGTGCGACCACCTGACCGTGCTGAACTTCGGCAAGGTGATCGCCCAGGGCGAGCCGCAAGCCTGCCTACGCGACGACGAGGTCGTCACCGCCTACCTCGGAGGCCACCATGCTTGAGGCGAAGGGCGTCAGTGCCGCCTACGGCGAAGCCGAGGTGCTGCACGACGTGTCGATCGAGGTCGGCGACGGCGAGATCGTGGCCATGCTCGGCCCCAACGGCGCCGGCAAGACCACGCTCGCCAAGGCCCTGATGCGGCTCATCCCCATCTCGGCGGGACAACTCCGGCTCGGCGACACCGACCTGACGCACCTGCCGCGACACCAGGTCGCCGAGGCCGGTCTGGCCCTGGTACCCGAGGGACGTCGGCTGTTCACCATGCTGACCGTCGAGGAGAACCTCGAACTCGGCGCGTACAGCCCCGGCCCGCGACGCGAGCTCAAACAGACCATGGCCATGGTCTACGAGCTGTTCCCGCGTCTGCGCGACCGTCAGCAGCAGCTCGCCGGCACGCTGTCGGGTGGCGAGCAGCAGATGGTCGCGCTCGGCCGCGGCCTGATGGCGAAGCCGAAGTTCCTGATCATGGACGAGCCGTCGCTGGGCCTGAGCCCCGCGCTCGTCGACACGATGTTCGAGCTGATCCAGAACGTCGTGTCGCTGGGGGTGGGGGTGCTGCTCGTCGAGCAGAACGTGGCGCGCACGCTCGAGATCGCGGCCCGCGGGTACGTGCTCGAGCAGGGCCGCATCGTGCAGCACGGCAGCCGCGAGGACCTGCTGGGCAGCACGCGCATCCGCGAGGCCTATCTGGCCCTGTAAGCCAGCCATCGTCGTCGCCGAGGAGGCAGCCACATGAGCGAACACCTCGAGGTCGTGCATCACGAGGGCTACGACCCCGCCATCAACTCGCTGTTCGTGCCCGCGATCAAGGTGCACGGCGGCAAGCCCGTCTACATCTCGGGCGTCACCGCGGCGCCGGTCTACCACGACCACCCGCACATCCCCGCGGACTTCGACGCCATCCCGCTGGATGCCGCGAGCCAGGTGAAGCTGGTCTTCGACCACCTCGACCTCGCCCTTGCCGCGGCCGGATGCCGACGCCAGGACGTGGTCATGCTGACCCGGTTCCTGGTCGACGTCGCCGGCGACCAGGACGTGATCAACAGGACGCAGAGCGAGTACTTCGGTGCTCACCTGCCCACCTCCACCACGGTGCAGATCGTGCGGCTGGCCACCGACCCGCGCCTGCGGCTCGAGATCCAGGCGGTGGCGATCGCCCCGTAGCACCCGCGACGACAGGCAGCAGCATGGACAGCGGACTGCAGGACCGGGTCGCCCTGGTGACCGGTGCGAGCCGCGGCATCGGCTTCGCGATCGCGAGGTCACTGGTCGACGAGGGCGCCCGCGTGGCCGTCGTCGCCCGTGACGCCGCGGCGCTGGCGGACGCCGTCGAACGCCTCGGGGGCGAGTCGCACGCGACCGGCATCGTCGCCGACCTGACCGACCGGGCCAGCGTCGACGCCGCGGTCGAGAGCGCGCACGCCTGGGGCGGCGGGTTGCACGTGCTGGTCAACAACGCGGGCCCGCCGATGCAGAGCGGCACGGTCGCCGAACTCGACGACGGGCCGTGGGCGAACACGTTCGGGACCAAGGCCATGGGTGCCGTCCGCTTCTCGCGGGCCGCCGCCGCGGTCCTGCCGACAGACGGCACCGGTCGCATCATCAACATCTCGGGCGTCACGGCGTCGGCGATGATCCCCAACGCCGGCGTCACCGGCATGACCAACTCGGCCGTGCAGACCTTCACCAAGTACCTGGCGGCCGAACTCGGGCCCCGCAGCATCAACGTCAACGCCGTGTGCCCGGGCATGACCCTGACCCAGGGGTGGCTCGACCGGGCCCAGGCCGGCGCCGCCGCCCAGGACATCAGCACCGAGCAGTTCTTCGCCAACATGACCGAACGCCTGCGCATCGTGCTCGGCCGCTGGGCCGAGCCGGCCGAGATCGCCGCCGTGGTCACCTTCCTCGCCTCGGACGCCGCGTCGTTCGTGACGGGGCAGACCATCGTGGTCGACGGCGGGCAGTCGGCCAGTTCCATTTGACGCGCACCCATTCGGACACGAGAGGATCCGGCGATGGCATGGATCGAGCTTCCGGATCCGTCCGGGGCCGAGGGGACCCTGGCCGAGGCCTTCGCCGGCGGTGAGGCGCGCTACGGCCAGGTCCTGCAGGCCTGGCGCGCGGTCGGGATGGTCGACGGCGCGTTCGAGGCCTACCTGCCCTACCTGTCGGCCGTGGTGGGTCCGGGCCGGGTCCCGATCCGGATCAAGGATCTCAGCGCCCTGCGGGTCGCCGTGCTCAACCGTTGCCGCTACACGATCAGCCACCGCGTGGCGTCGGCGCGGCGCAACGACCTCGACGAGACCGAGATCCTGACGATGGCCGATCCGCACGCCGTCGACCTCGACGAACCGCTCGCGGCCGCGCTGGCGCTGACCGACGCGATGACGCTGTCGCCGCCGCAGGTCGACTATCAGGCGTCACCACAGGCGGTCGACGACGACACGCTGCGGCGCTGCAAGGCCGTCTTCGACGACGCGCAACTGGCCGAGCTCACCCTGTCGATCAGCCTGTGGAACGCCCTCGCCCGCTTCCACCGGGTCCTCGACCTCGACCTCGACATGCCGCCCCCACCACCCGAGCTGGAGCCGCGCTGACATGCCACACCACGCGTTCGTGCCCGGGGCCTGGGACCGCCTGCAGCCGGTCGACTCCGTCGCCGGTTCGGACGGCCTGCGCGTCGGGCACCTGGTGGGCGCCGACGAAGGCTCGGTGCACGTCGAACTGTCGGTCGTCGAACTCGCGCCCGGCGGTCACGTCGCCGGCCACCTGCACCCCTTCGAGGAGTCGTTCTACCTGTTCGAGGGCGCCCTCGAACTCGCGGTCGACGGCCGCGCGCACGCCCTGGTGGCGGACGACTTCGGGTTCGTGCCGGTCGGTGTGCCACACGCGTGGCGCAACCCGGGGGACCGCCCCGCCCGCTGGTACCGCGTCCGGGCACCACAGCCGCGCGGGATCGGGCCGTCGGACGGCACCTTCCCGGTCGCCGTCGCGCCGTCTCGCGGCGTGGAACCGGTCGCGGAACTGCACCCGCTGAGCCCTCACGTCGGTCACTTCTCGCTCCCGGACCTGCCATCGCCCGGCCCCCTGGCGATGCCCGGCGCGCACGGCCACAACATCCGCGACGTCTCGGTGCGGATGATGGTCGACGACGTGCTCGGCGCCATCCATCACCAGCTGTTCATGGTGCAGTTCGTCCCGTCGACGCTGCCCGGCTTCTCGGGCAGCGCCCACTTCCACGCGTTCGAGGAGGCGTACCTCGTCGTGTCCGGCCACGGCGTGGTGGAACTCGAGGGCGAGCGGTTCGATGCCGGTCCGGGCGACCTCGCATGGGCGGGGACGGGCGCCATGCACGCCTGGACGGCCACGGGCGACGAGCCGCTGCGGTTCATCGAACTGATGGTGCCGCGGCCGCCCTACACGAACATGCTGTTCTCCGAGCAGACCTGGCGCACGCTCGCCGAGGAGACGCTCGGCGACGGCGCGACGGGCTGACCCTCGGGCCGCGGCGCGGCCCTCAGTCCGCGAGGCCGTCGAAGTCGCCGGACGCGTGCGAGACGCGTCCCTCGACCACGGTCAACTCGGAGGTGAGCCGCCGGATGTCGTCGTCGGCGACGCTGAAGTAGTCGTCGTCGAGGACCGCGAGATCGGCGGCCATGCCGGGATGCAGCGCGCCGCGGTCGTGCTCCTCGACGCTGAACCAGGCGCTGCCGCGCGTGTAGGCGTGCAGTGCCTCCTCGCGGGTCAGGCACTGCTCGGCGACGCGCTCGGGGCCCTCGTCGTAGGTCCGGCCGGTGACCAGCCACCACAGCGACACCCACGGGTTCGGCGAGGCGACCCGGGTGGCGTCGGTCCCGGCACCGAGCGGGATGCCGCGGTCGAGGATCTTGCGCAGCGGCGGGCCGCCACGCACCGCGTCCTCACCCCACACCCGGGCGGAATCGGTGGCGCGGTAGACGAGCCGGTCCTGCACCGCGATCCCGGCACCGAGCCGCGCGACGCGATCGAGGTTGTGGTCGCTGATGGGCTCGGCGTGCGCCAGCGACCACCGCAGGTCGCGGACGGGGACCTGCGCGGCCACCCGCTCCCACACGTCGAGGATCGCCGAGGTGGTGGCGTCGAGGACGGCGTGCATGTGCAGCGGCGAACCCGCCCGGGCCACGTCGAGCAGGATCTGCTCGAGTTCGTCCTTGGCGGCATCCGCCACCGCGAAGTCCGTGAGGCCCTCGAGGTCGTGGCACCCGAAGTGGGCGACCTCGCCGACGCCGATGTGCTGCAGCCACGGGTCGCCGAACCCGGGCCGGGTGTGGCGGACCCAGGCCGCGATCTCGTCGCGTTCTCCGCCCCGGCTCGCGGCGCAGACGTACAGCCGCAGCTTGGCCGGCAGCGGGCCGCGCCGCCACAGGTCGAAGACCGGCTTGTAGGAGTCCGGTGTCATGCCGAGCCCGCCCGCGTCGATCAGCCCGGTCAACCCGTAGCCGGCGAGGTGGCGCAGCATCGCGTCGGTCGACGCGACCTGGTCCTCGTGCGACATCGCCGGCCCCTGCCCGAGGCAGTGCATGAACGCACCGATGCCACGGACGGTGCCCGTCGGCTCGCCCGTGTCGGGGTCGCGCTCGAAGCTGCCGCGCTCGGGGTCGGGCGTGTGCCGGTCGATGCCCGCCGCCCGCAGGCCGGCGTCGTTGAGCACCGCCTCCTCGTACAGCAGTTGGACGTAGACCGGGTGCGCCGGCGCGAGCGCGGTGAGTTCCTCGCGGGTCGGGTCCCGACGCTCACGGAACTGGCCGCGTTGCCAGCCGCCGACGACCCGGATCCAGCTGCCGGGGGGCGTGGTCGCGGCCTTGGAACGGATCATGTCCAGGGCCTCGTCGAGCGAGCCGACCTCGAACCAGAGCAGCTCCTGGGTCCAGGTCAGGCCGCCGCGCACGACGTGCAGGTGCGAGTCGATCAGGCCGGGCACGACCGTGCGCCCGCCGAGATCGACGACGCGGGTCGTCGGACCGGCGAGCCCGGCGACCTCGACGTCGGTCCCGACGGCCGCGACCGCACCGCCGCGGACGGCGACGGCCTCGACGGGTGCCTCGCCGGTCGCGACATGCACGCGACCGCCCCGCAGGACCAGCTCCGGAGGTCCGTCGCCGGGCGCGCGCCTGGATCGGTCTGGCCACCGGATGCTCATGCGCACTCTCCCTCGGGTGGACAACGTGTAGCAGTCGAGGAAATCGGTTGCAACCGTTTGCATCGACGCGTAGGGTGAGCCTGCGCTGGGAGGCGCCGCCATCGGACCGAGCAGCGGCCGCGATGGCGACGGCAGACGGACGACGTGGGGGCGGGGTGGCCGCCACGTTCGATGCCGCCACCGCTCCACACCGTTCGACCAGGAGAGTCGCCGTGAGCCTTCGCCACCTCGTCGCCCTCGACGCCGACGCCAGCTATGTCACGCCACCGGTGTTCGACGGCCACTGTGCGGGTCACACCCGCTGGGACGTCGTCGGGCCCGACAACGGGTCGGTCCACATGGGGTTCGGCGTCTGCCGTCTCGACCCGTCCGGCACCATCGACTGGCACCTGCACTCGTTCGAGGAGAGCTTCTTCGTCCTCGAGGGCGAGGTCGTGATCGAGACCCCCGAGGGGGCGTTCCGGCTCGTCGCGGGCGACTACGGCGTCGTCCCCGTCGGCGTCCCGCACGCGTGGCGCAACGACGGCGACGGCCCCGTGCGCTGGGCCGAGATGCTGGCGCCGCAGGTCCGCTCCGGCGACGGCGACGACACCTTCTTCGTCGACGCACCAGTCTCCGTCGGCGCGCCGCAGTTGATCGACCCGCGCGACCCGCGGTGCCGCTCGTTCGGGCACTTCGAGGCACACCACATGGACCCGGCGCAGCAGACCCAGGACAAGCTCGCGCTTTCGGCCAGCATGCGCACCGCCCTGCTGGTCTACAGCGGGATCAGCGTCAAGATGATGGTCGACTCCGACCTCGGGGCGTTCCTCGCGACCATGTTCATGGTCCAGTACGTCCCGGGCGGCTTCGCCGGCGCGCACGACCACCCCTTCGAGGAGGCCTACATGATCCTCGAGGGCGAGGTCGAGGCGAAGCTCGACGGGCAGACCTACCGGCTCGGCCCCGGCGACATCGCCTGGGCCGGGGTCGCCTCGACGCACGAGTTCAAGAACGTGGGTGAGGGGCCGGTGCGCTGGCTCGAGACCCAGGCGCCCCAGCCACCGGGCCGGCACTCGTACCGGTTCGCGCGTGACTGGGCCTATCTCGGCGAGCAACTCGACCATGGGCACACGCACTGACCCTTTCGCCCCCGACACAGGAGACAACACCACCGTGGGAACCTCATCTGGCGCCGTCGTCGTCGTCGGCGCGACCTCCGGGATCGGCTTCGCCACCGCACGCCACTATGCCGACCAGGGCCACGAGGTCTGGGTGACCAGCCGTGACGCGGGGCGCGCCGAGCAGGCCGCCGACGAGATCGGCGGCAACACGCACGGCATCGCGCTCGAGCTCGCCGACCCGTCCACGATCGCCGGGTCGCTGGCCGACATCGGCGCCGTCTCGCGGCTGATCATCGCCGCGGTCGACCGCGACGAGAACACCGTCCGCGACTACGACGTCACGCGTGCGCTGCACCTGGTGACCCTCAAGCTGGTCGGCTACACCGAGGTCGTCCACGCGCTGTCGGACCGGTTCGGCGACGACAGTTCCGTGGTGCTGTTCGGCGGTCTGGCCAAGGACCGCCCCTACCCGGGCTCGACCAGCGTCAGCACCGTCAACGGCGGCGTCATCGGCATGGTGCACACGCTGGGCGTCGAACTCGCCCCCGTCCGCGTCAACGCAATCCATCCGGGCATCGTCGGCGACACGCCGTACTGGGCGAACAAGCCCGAGGGTGCGCTCGACCCCGTCGTCGACCGCACGCCGCTGGGACGACTCGTCACGACGGACGAGGTCGTTGACGCCGTGGTGTTCCTGGCCGAGAACTCCGGGGTCACCGGCGTCAATCTGAACGTCGACGGTGGTTGGATGCTGCGTTGAACACCTGCGGCGGGGTCAGGGGAGTACGGGGCGAGAGGCACAGCTGATGGCGGGAAACGGTCGACCGACCGTGACGATCCGTGACGTCGCGCGGGCCGCGAACGTCCACGTCTCGACCGTGTCACGGGCGCTGGACCCCGACAAGCAGCGGCTGATCGCCGAGGCGACGCGTCACCGGATCCTCGAGGTCGTGAAGGAGCTCGGCTACCGCCCCCACCGGGGGGCGAGCGGTCTGCGTCGCGGCCAGACCCGCACGATCGGCGTGGTCGTCCCCGACCTCGGCAACCCGCTCTACGCCCCGTTCCTGCGCGGGGTCGCCCGGGCGCTCGACGCCGCCGAGTTCATGCCGCTGGTGACCGACACCGAGGACGACCACGACCGCCTGGTCCGCATCCTGCGTCACCTCGAGGAACGTCGCGTCGAGGGCGTGATCACCACGGCGGCGCGCGAGGGCGACGTCGCCCTGCTCCAGGAACTTCGCGACGCCGGTACCGAGGTGGTCCTCGCGGTCCGCACCCTGTCCGAGAGCGGCCTGCCCACCGTGCCGCACGACGACGTCCTCGGTGGTCGCCTCGCGGTCGAGCACCTGCTCGAACTCGGACATCGGCGGATCGCGCAGATCCGGGGACCGCTGGACGTCGAGCCGTTCCGCGGCCGCTCCGAGGGGGCGCAGCAGGCCCTGTCCGCCGCGGGCCTCGTCGAGGTCGGCGTCAGCGAACCGGCCACCAGCCCCACGGTGTCCGAGGGCGAGCGGCACACCCTCGAACTGCTCGCCTCCTGCGGCGACGAGCCGCCGACCGCGCTGTTCGTGCAGAACGACCTGCTCGCGCTGGGCGCGCTGTCGGCGCTGCGCAGCCGTGGTCTGCGCTGCCCCGAGGACGTGTCGGTCGTCAGCTACAACGACGCGTTCTTCTCGGCATACACCCAGCCGGCCCTGACCACCGTCCGACTGCCCGCCTACGAGATCGGCTTCGCGGCCGGCCGCCTGGCGGTCCGCCACGTCCAGGGGGAGGACACCGACGCCGTGCCCTCGGTCGCACCCCAGCTGGTCGTGCGCGCGTCGGCGGCGCCGCCACCAACCAAGGAGTAGCCGTGTCGTCAGCGACACCGGGCCACCGCGCCCAGGGATTCGACCTGATCGGCTACCACGACCTCGACGCCAAGCCCGGGTTCAAGCTGGCCCTCCAGGTCGTCGGCGAGCGCTGGTACCTCTACGTCACCCGCTTCTGGGAGCCCGGCGTCACGATCCTCGACGTCACCGACCCCGGCGCGCCCGTGACCGTCGGCGAGATCCTCGGGCCGAACGATCCCAACGTCGCCACGTGGCAGGTCCAGGTCGCCGACGACCTGCTGGTGCTCGGGCTCGAACACCGGCCGCCGGGCTGGGGCGGCGATCCGCCCGCGGCCACCGCCGAGGGGCTCGAGTTCCACGACGTCAGCGACCCGCTGGCGCCGGTCCGGCTCTCAGGGTTCGCGTACGGCGCGAAGGGGACCCACCGCAACCACTACGCCGGCGGCCGCTACGTGCACGTCGCCGCGTCCATCCCCGGCTACGAGGGCAACGTCTA
Source organism: Egicoccus sp. (assembly GCA_035462025.1). Classification (GTDB taxonomy): domain Bacteria; phylum Actinomycetota; class Nitriliruptoria; order Nitriliruptorales; family Nitriliruptoraceae; genus Egicoccus. The sequence continues at coordinate 59,963 of DATHUR010000099.1, forward strand.
CTCGATCCTCGATGTCGCCGATCCGAGCGCGCCGCGGGAAGCCGGCCGCTGGTTCCTGCCCGAGCAGTGGGTCGCCGGCATGCCCGGCGGCGCGGCGCCCGGCCCCCGGATCTCGCTCCACGGGCCGCCGTACCCCGAGGGTGACCGCGCGTACCTGCCCTACGGCGCCGGCGGCGTCGTGGTGCTCGACATCGGCGACGTGCGCACCCCGCGGCTGGTGTCACGCCTCGACGTCGGCTCGGCGTTCAGCAGCCGGATCGCGATGCACACCGCCCGCCCCCTGCCGGGCCGCGACCTGCTGGTCGTGAACACCGAGGCGATCGAGGAGCGCAGCGAGGAGCCGTACAACCTCGCCGGGCTGGTCGACGTCTCGGACGAGACCGCACCACGTCTGATCTCGCTGCTGCCCGTGCCCGTACCACCGCCCGGCGCCGACTTCCCCAACTTCCAGCGGCGGGGCGGACGCTTCGGTCCCCACAACCAGCATCACCCGCAGAACGGGGCCGCACACCTGTTCCAGTCCGAGGATCTGCTGTTCCTGACCTGGTTCAACGCCGGTCTGCGGGCCTACGACATCAGCGACCCGTGGCTGCCCCGCGAACTCGGCTGGTTCCTGCCCGACGACCCCACCGAACGGCGTGGCCTGCTGCCGCGCACGGCCCTGGTCACCCAGTCGGAGGACGTCCTCGTCGACGCGCGCGGCAACATCTACCTGACCGACAAGAACCATGGCCTGCACGTCGTCCGCTTCACCGGGCTACCGATGCCGGGCGACTGAGTCCGGCGTGCGCGGCGCTCGGCGCACATCGCCCGCCGCTCGAACCGGTGATTGACTTTCGCGCTCGGGTGCGGCATCGTACTCTGCAAACGATTGTACAACGAAGGTGGACGGTATGGCAGAGCAGGACTCGCCGACGATCGGGTGGCTGGGGACGGGCCGCATGGGGTTCGAGATGGCGCTCCGGCTACTCAACTCCGGCACCTCGCTGAAGGTCTGGAACCGCACCCGCGAGAAGGCCGAGCCGCTCGCCGGGCTCGGCGCCACCGTCGTCGACCGTCCCGCCGACCTCGCGGACTGCGACATCGTCTTCTCGATCGTGTCGTCCTCCGACGTCTTCGTCGAGGTGACCCTCGGCGAGGGTGGGCTGCTCACCGTCCCGGGGACGCATCCGAGCCTGCTGGTGGACTCGTCGACGATCTCGGCCGACGCCTCCGAACAGGTCCGTCAGGCCGCCGACAAGCTCGACTGCGCGCTCCTCGCGGCGCCCGTCAGCGGCAGCCCGAAGGTGATCAAGTCCGGTCGCCTCGGCGTGGTCGCCTCCGGCCCCCGCGCGGCGTTCGACCGGGCACGCCCCTACCTCGAACGGTTCGGCAACACCGTCACCTACGTCGGCGAGAACGACCACGCACGCCTCGTCAAGATCTGTCACAACCTCATCCTCGGCGTCGTGACCCAGGTACTCGCCGAGACCACCGTGCTCGCCGAGAAGGCCGGCATCGCCCGGGCCGACTACCTCGAGTTCATCAACGGCAGCGTGATGGGCTCGGTGTTCAGCGCCTACAAGACGCCGGGCATGGTCAACCTCGACTTCACACCCACCTTCACCGGCCACCTGCTCCGCAAGGACTTCGAGCTCGGCCTCGCCGCCGCCCGCGACCTCGACGTCCCGCTGCCCGTGTCCGCACAGGTCCACCAGAAGGTCGTGGACATGATCGGCAACGGCCTCGGCGACGCCGACTTCTCGCACCTGCTCACCATGGCCGCCCGCGGCGCCGGCCTCGAACTGACCTCCGAGGACCGCGACGTCAGCGACGGCCTCACGCCGCCCCTCGACGAGTTGTCGCAGCGCCGCCCGAACTGACTCGTCCCCATCCTCGGCGCCGGACTGCGACCTGCGGTCCGGCGCCGATCCATGCCACCACCCGTACGCCCTGCGAGGTGCCACGATGACGCCGACGGTCGGCTATCCCCGCTTCAGCGACGAGGAACACGAGCGTCGTGCCGACCTGGTCCGGGCGCTGCTCGACGACGAGGAGCTCGACGCGCTGGTCGTGTTCGGCTGGTCTGCGCTGGGACGTGCGCTGCAGGCCGACGTGCACTACCTGTCGGGATTCCTCGGGATGCGCGACAACTACGTGCTGTTCCCCCGCCACGGGGAGCCGGTGCTGTTCGTGCAGAGCTTCAACCACGTCCCGAACGCGGCGGCGGTGTCCCATCTCGTCGACGTCCGGTGGGGCGGGGTCGACAGTGGCGCGACCCTGGGCGGCGAGTTGGCGGCCCGCGGGGCGCAGCGGGTCGGGGTGGTCGGAATGATGCCCTATCAGCACCACGACCGGATGCGCGAGCTGTCCGGCGCGCAGGTCCGCGACGCCACGGCGCCGTTCCGACGCCTGCGGGTGGTCAAGAGCGACGAGGAACTGGCGTGGTTGCGCCGTGGCGCCGCCCACACCGATGCCGCGATGGCGGCTCTGCGTGAACAGATGCGCCCGGGGATGCGCGAGTACGAACTCGCCGACGTGATCGAGCGGGCGTACACGCGCGACGGCGGGCTGACCACCTTCCACTACCTCGCCTCGACGCCGATGGCCGCACCGGACCGCTGCGTCCCGGCGCAGGTGCTCTCGGACCGGGTGCTCCGGGCCGGCGATGTCGTGACGACCGAGATCAGCGCGTCCCACGGGGGCTATGCCGGGCAGTCGCTGCGGACCTTCGTGCTCGAGGCCGAGCCGACGCCGCTGTTCACCGAGCTGCACGACGTCGCGCTCGAGGTGTTCCACGCCGTCGTGGCCGCGATGCGTCCGGGCGCCACCGAGCAGGACGTGCTCGATGCCGCTGCCCCGATCGCCGCGCACGGCTTCGCCATCGTCGACGCGCTCGTCCACGGCTTCGGCATCGGGATCCTGCCGCCCTCGATCCGCACGCACGAGACCACGCACGAGCCCGCGCCGTGGACCTTCGAGGTCGGGCAGACCCTGGTGGTCCAACCCAACGTCGTGACCGCCGACGAGTCCGCCGGGGTCCAGGTCGGCGAGCTCGTCGAGATCACGGCCGACGGTGCCCGGTCGATGCACGGGTTCCCGGTCGAACTCGTGCGCGTCGGTGCCGGCGTGGCCTGACCCGCACCGGGTCAGCCCAACTCGGCGACCTCCTGGTGCCAGGTGTCACGGTCGAGGTCGGCGGCGAGGTCGCTGAGGAAGCGGGCCGCGTCCGCGCCGTCGACCAGGCGGTGGTCGTAGGTGAGGGCCAGGTAGACCATCTGGCGGACCGCGATCGTCTCGCCGAGGTTCGCGTCGTCGATCACGACCGGCCGCTTGACCACGGTGCCGGTGCCGAGGATCGCCACCTGCGGCTGGTTGATGATCGGGGTGTCGAAGAGCGCGCCGCGGCTGCCGGTGTTGGTCAGCGTGAACGTGCCGCCGGACAGCTCGTCCGGGCCGATCTTGTTGGTGCGGGTGCGGTCGGCCAGGTCGGCGATCTTGCGGGCCAGCCCGGCGATGCTCAGGTCACCGGCGTCCTTGATCACCGGGGTGAGCAGGCCCTTCTCCGTGTCCACCGCGATCGCGAGGTTCTCGTGGTCGTAGTAGGTGACCTCGCCCTTGTCCACGTCGATGGAGGCGTTGAGCATCGGGTAGGCCTTGAGCGCGTCGATCGCCGCCTTGGCGAAGAACGGCAGGAACGAGAGCTTCACGCCTTCACGGCTGGCGAAGTCGGCCTTGGCCGAGTCACGCAGCCGCGAGACGGCGGTGACGTCGACCTCGACGACCGTGGTCAGCTGGGCCGAGACCTGCAGCGACTCCACCATCCGCTTGGCGATCACCTTGCGGAGCCGGCTCAACGGCTCGGTCCGGCCGCGCAGCGGGCTGGGAGCCGCCGCGGGTGCCTGCGCGGACGGCTGGGCCGCACCACCCGAGGGCTGCGCCGGCTGCTGACCCTGCTGCGGGGCGGGGGCAGCGGCCTGCTGGGGCACCTGCCGCGAAGCGGGGGCGGGTGCACCCTTCGACGCGTCCAGCACGTCCTGCTTGCGGATCCGACCACCGACACCGGTGCCCGTCAGCGTGGAGAGGTCGACGCCGTGCTCGGCCGCGAGCTTGCGCACCAGCGGCGTGACGTAGGCCGAAGACTCGCCGCCCTCGGCGCCGGACCGGGGCTGTTCGGTCTGCTGCTGGGCGGCCGGCTGGGCCTGCTCCTGCTGCGGGGTCTCCTGCGGTGCCTGCTCCTGGGGCGGCTCCGGGGTGGAGGGCTGCTCGGCGGGCGCAGGCTGCTGCTCCTGCGCGTCCTCCGTGGGAGCCTGCTCCTCCTGGCCACCGCCCGAGGCGGGGGCGCCCGAGCCGACCACGGCGAGCTCGGCGCCGACCTCGACGGTCTCGTCCTGCTGCACCTTGATCTCCAGCAGGGTGCCGGCGACCGGGGAGGGGATCTCGGTGTCGACCTTGTCGGTGGAGACCTCCAGCAGCGGCTCGTCGACGGCGACGTCGTCGCCGACCTGCTTGAGCCAGCGGGTGACGGTGCCCTCGGTGACGGACTCGCCGAGGGCGGGCAGCGTCACCGGGGTGCCGCCACCAGCCTGGCCGCCACCCCGACCACCGGCAGGCTGCTGCGGGGTCTCCTCCTGGGGCTGCTGGGGGGCCTCCTGCTCAGGCGCCTCGACCTCGGCCGGCTCCTCCTGCTCCTGCTCCTGCTCCTGCTCCTGCTCCTGCTCCTGCTGGGGAGCCTCCTCGGCGGCCTGGGCCGGCTCCTCTGCGGACTCCTGGGCCGGCTCGGCGGAGCCGCCGTCACCGCCACCCTCGCCCGCGTCCCCTATCACGGCGAGCTCGGCGCCGACCTCGACGGTCTCGTCCTGCTGCACCTTGATCTCGAGCAGGGTGCCGGCGACGGGGGAGGGGATCTCGGTGTCGACCTTGTCGGTGGAGACCTCCAGC
>DATHUR010000100.1:0-7415 GCA_035462025.1 Egicoccus sp.
GCGGCCCCGGCGCGGCCCCGCGCCGCCGAGGACGAGGTCCGCTCGGCCATCGCGGCACTCCAACCGGGCGACGTGCTCCATCTGCCGTGGACGGGCCGCCGCGGCCTGGTCGCCGTGGTCGGCGTCCACCTCACCAAGAAGGGCACGCCGCTGCTGCAGGTCGTCACCGACGACCGCGCCCTGACCAAGGTCGGACCACGCGAGCTCGATGGCCCACCCGTCCCCGTCGAGCGCGTCCGGCTGCCCGGCTCGGGCAACCCACGCCAGAAGGACTACCGGCGTGACGTCGCCATCCTGCTCCGCGGGCTCGAACCCCCGTCCGTCGACGACCCGGCCGCAGTCAAGCGCCCGGCGCCCGACCCGGGCCCGTCCGACGAGGTCCGGTCGCTGCGTGAGCAGGTCCGGGCGCACCCATGTCACGCGTGCCCCGACCGTGCCGACCACGAGCGCTGGCAGTACCGCGCCGACGAGCTCGAGGACCAGGCCGACGGTCTGCGCAGCTCGATCGAACGCGCCACCGGGTCGCTGGTCCGCCAACTCCACCGCATCCTGCGCGTGCTGACCCGTCTCGGCTACCTCGAGGACGAGCAGGAGGGCATCCGCCCCACCGACGAGGGACTCCGGCTTGCGGGGATCTACAGCGAGGTCGACCTGCTGGTCGCCGAAGCCGTCCGCCGTGGCATCCTCGACGGGCTCGACGCCGCCGAGTTGGCCGGGATCGCCGCGCTGTTCCTCTACGAACCACGCGGCGGCGACCCGACCGAACACCCCGAGCTGCCGACCCTGGCGATCTACGACGCGGTGGACGAACTGCTCGACCTCGCCGAGGAGTTGCGCCGGCACGAGCGTGACGCGGGCGTCCGCCCGCTGCGTGACCTCGACGCCGGCTTCATCGCCCCCGCGTACCGCTGGGCCTCGGGCGCCGACCTCGACGCGGCGCTCGGACGTCTCGAGCTGACCGGCGGTGACTTCGTGCGCAACGTCAAGCAGGTCGCCGACCTGGTCGGCCAGCTGCGCAGCGTCGGTGGCGCCCCCCTCTCGGGCACCGCGGCCGAGGCCGTCGACCTGCTCCGCCGTGGCATCGTCGAGGCATGAGCCGTGCGTGCTCGGCTTCGCCTCCTCGCCACCGGCGAAGCCTGACGGGCAATAGGCTCGCGGCCTCCCTTCCGTCGAAAGCCGTCGCCGCCGTGACCTCGCCCCTCGGAGCGCCGCTCCTGATCGCCAACCCCGGCGCCGGCGGCGGTCGCGACGCCGTCCTGCCGCGCCTGATCGCCGCCCTCGAGGAGCGCGGGCTCGCCCACGACGTCGTCGTCACCGACGGTCGCGGGCACGCCACCGAGCTCGCCCGGCGGGCCGTCGAGGACGACGGCCGCCGGTTCGTCGTCGCCGTCGGCGGCGACGGCACCGTCCACGAGGTCGTCAACGGACTCGTCGACGCGGAGGCCGGCACCCCACGGGGTGACCGCCCGGTGCTCGGCGTCGTTTCCGGAGGCACCGGGTGCGACTTCGTGCGCACGTTCGGCCTCGACCGCGCGCCCGAGGTGATGGCCGACCACCTGCTCGGCGAGCAGACCCTGCCGATCGACATCGGTCGCGTCCGCCTCACCGGCCTCGACGGACGGCCACACACCGTGCTGTTCGCCAACATCGCCGAGGCCGGCTACGGCGGCGTCGTCACCGCCCTCGCCAACCGGCTGCCCCGTCGCTGGGGGACGGCCCGCTACGGGGCCGCCATCGTCGGTGCGGTCACCCGCTTCCGCCGCGTCGAGACCACCGTGACCGTCGAGCAGGGCACCCGCACCGAGCCACTGTGCAACGTCGTGGTCGCCAACGGCCAGTTCTTCGGCGGCGGCCTGCAGGTCGCGCCGCGCGCGCTGCCCTACGACGACAAGTTCAACGTGCAGACCTGGGGCGGCACCCCGATCGACGTCGTACGGGCGACCCCGCAGCTGCGGACGGGTGCCCACCTCTCGCGCGACGACGTCCGCGAGTGGCAGTCCGCCACCGTCGAGGTGTCTTCGGCACGTCCGCTGGTCATCGAGGCCGACGGCGAGGTCCTCGGCCACACGCCCGCCACGTTCGACCTGCTCCACCGCGTCCTCGACCTCAAGCTGTGAACCGGCGGGGCGGGGGACCGCCGCCCCCGCGACCCGCCCTAGACTCGGTGCCCGAACCAGGAGGCACGGTGACCACGAACGACAGCGGACCAGGCGGAGGCGACCGGCTCGGCCGCGCCCAGGCGGCACTGCGTGACGCCGACGTCGGCGCCCTGCTCGTCGGCCCCAGCGCCGACCTGCGCTACCTCGTTGGCTACCACGCGTTGCCGCTCGAGCGCCTCACGATGCTGGTCGTCCCGGCCACGGGCGAACCGGCGCTCGTCGTGCCCGCACTCGAAGCCGCGCGGGCCGAGGAGAGCGGTGCGCACCGACTCGCGCCGCTGCGGCCCTGGGGCGAGACCGACGATCCGATCGCGCTGGTGACCGGCCTCCTGGCCGATGCCGGCGTCCTCGGGCACGACCGGCCCGCCCGTCTCGCGCTGCAGGACCGGCTCTGGACCTCGTTCACCCTGCAACTGCAGGCGGCACTGCCCGCGGCGACCTGGGTCCCCGGTTCGCAGGTCATGCGTGACCTGCGCCTGCGCAAGAGCGCCGACGAGATCCGTGCCCTCCACGAGGTCGGAGCCGCGATCGACGCGGTCCACGCGGCGGTGCCCGAACTGCTCCGCCCCGGCCGAACCGAGGCCGAGGTCGGTCGCGACATCACCGAGTTGATCCTGCAGGACCACGACGAGGTCAACTTCGTGATCGTCGCCTCGGGGCCGAACGGGGCCTCACCCCATCACGAGACGGGCTCGCGCGTGCTGACCGAGGGCGACGCGGTCGTCGTGGACATCGGCGGCACCCGCAACGGCTACTGCTCCGACATGACGCGCGACTACGCGATCGGCCACGTGCCCGACGGCTATGCCGAACTGCACGCCGTGCTCGAGGCGGCCCAGGAGGCGGCCGTGCAGGCGGTGCGCCCGGGCGTCACCGCCGCCTCCATCGACGAGGCCGCCCGGGCGGTGATCCGCGACGCCGGCTACGGCGAGCAGTTCATCCACCGCACCGGCCACGGGATCGGCGTCGAGGAACACGAAGAGCCCTGGATCGTGGGCGGCAACGACGAGACGGTCACGGCCGGCATGGCGTTTTCCGTCGAACCCGGCATCTACGTACCCGGCCGCTACGGCGCCAGGATCGAGGACATCGTCGTCGTCACCGCCGACGGCGTCGAGCGGGTCAACCATCGCCCGCGCGAGATCGTGGTCTGCTGAAACATCGCCCCGCGCCCCGGGGCGACCCGTCGAGAGGACGCCCACATGCCCCAGGCCCCCACGGACGTCGAGGTACGCCGTGCCCGGATCGAGGAGATCCGGCCGCTCGCCCTCGAGTACCGCGAAGAGCAGGAGTCGCTGTTCGGCGCCCCGGGCAACCCACCGCTGCCGCAGGGCGGGATCTTCTGGCTGGCGGTCGACACCGCGGACGAGCGCCCGCTCGGCTACGCCGCCGGGACGCTGCGCCCGACCGGATGCACCGTCGGGCCGATCTTCACACGCGCCGAGGCCCGCCGCCGCGGGGTCGGCGAGGCCCTGCTGCTCGGCATCCAGCACTGGGCGATGCAGACACGCGTGCCGGTCGTCGAGATCTCGGTCGCGGCCGACAACGAGGCCGGCCAACGCTTCCTCGAGGCGCTCGGCTACATCCCACGACGCGTGCTCATGTCGCTGACCCCCGGCGACGCCACCCCCGGCCACGACGCATCGGACGACTGACGTGATCCACCGCCTACCCGAGGAACAGCGCTCGCTCCTCGAACTCGTCGAGGGCTTCCGGCGCGAGACGGTCGCCCCCGCCGCGGACGGCTACGAGCGCGACCACGCGTTCCCACGGCCGCTGTTCGACCAGATGGCACGGATGGACCTGACCGGCCTGCCGTTCGGCGAGGACGTGGGCGGCTCGTCGCTGCCGTTCGCCACCTACCTGATGGTCGTCGAAGAACTCTCGCGCGGATTCCTCGCGCTCGGACTCGGCCTGTCGGTGCACACGTTGGCGACCTGGGGGATCGACACCCACGCCACGGACGAACAACGGCAGCGCTTCGTGCCCGACCTCGTCGCCGGCCGTGCGCTGGGGGCGTACTCGCTGTCCGAACCGGGCTCGGGCTCGGACGCCGCCGCCATGACCACGACGGCGCGCCGTGACGGCGAGGTCTACCGTCTCGACGGCGTCAAGGCCTGGGTCACCCACGGTGGCGTCGCCGACCGCTACCTCGTGATGGCGCGCACCGGCGAACCCGGCGCACGCGGCATCTCGGCCTTCGTGGTCGACGCCGACCAGCCCGGACTGACCGTCGCCGCGCCCGAGCAGAAGATGGGCATGTGGGCCTCGCCGACCGCCCAGCTCGCCTTCGACGACGCACCCGTTCCCGCGGACCGGTTGATCGGGGGCGAGGAGGGCCAGGGCTTCCGGATCGCCATGGCCTCGCTCGAGGGTGGCCGTCTCGGCATCGCCGCGTGCGCGACCGGTCTGGCCCAGGCGGCGCTCGACGCCGCCCTGGTCTACGCGCGTGAGCGTGAGCAGTTCGGCCAGCCGATCGCCACGTTCCAGGGCGTGAGCTTCATGCTCGCCGACATGGCCACACGGACCGAGGCCGCACGGGCGCTGTACCAGTCGGCCGCCGACCGGCGCGACCACGGCTACGACGTCGGCAAGGTCGCCGCGATGAGCAAGCTGTTCGCGACCGACGCCGCCATGCAGACCACCACCGACGCCGTGCAGGTGTTCGGTGGTTACGGCTACACCACCGACTTCCCGGTGGAGCGCTACATGCGCGAGGCCAAGGTCCTGCAGATCGTCGAGGGCACCAACCAGATCCAACGACTGGTGATCGGCCGCAAGCTGACCGGTGCCCGACGCTGAGCCGCCGTCGGGCGACCACGACCGCACGCGCCTGTCCAGCGCCCGACGCCTGATCGCCGTCGGCGCCGTGCTCGGCGTCGTCGGTGCCGCCGCGCTCGGGCTGGCCGGCGCCCCGGGCGGGTCCGGACTGATCGCGGTGCTCCTCGGCCTCGCGCTGGGCTGCGTGCTCGCGGCCATCCACCTCGCCGCCTTCAGCCTGATCGACGAAGCGCGGCGGCGGCCCGTCGCCGTGCGCCGGCCGCTGTGGGCCGTCGGGCTGTTCGTGGCGGCCGGCCTGCTGCTGGTCGTCGTCGGCGGCGCGAGCCGGACGCTATGACGGGCCGCCGGTGCCGTCACCGCCGCGGCGGCTGCCTACCATCGCGCCATCCGCGTCACGGGGCACAGCACACGAGAGGTCGCCGGACCAGGTGAACACCACGCCCGTCCCCGACGCCGGCGCGCACGCCGCGCCGCGCGGCACCCTGCTGGTCGCCGACCGCGTGGTGACCCTCGGCCACGCGCGCCAGGCCGCCCGCGCGCTCCTCGTGCGGGGGAGCCGGGTCGTCTGGGTCGGCGACGACCCCACGCACGCACCCGCCCACGAGCACCGGCTCGACCTCGACGGCTGCGTGCTCGGCCCCGCCTTCGTCGACGCCCACGTCCACCTCACGCCGACCGGACTCGGGCTGGCGGGCCTCGACCTGTCCGAGGCCCGTACCGGCGCGGAACTGCTCCACGCCGTCGCCAGCTACGCGAGCCAGCACACCGGCCGGGTCCTGTGGGGCCACGGCTTCGATCCCCACCGCTACCCGGACGCCCTCCCCGACCCCGACCAGCTCGCCGCGGTCGCCGGCGGCGCCGCCGTCTACCTGTCACGGGTGGACGGCCACGCCAGCATCGTCGACCGCAACACCCTCGCCGCCGCCCCGCTCGCCCGCGCGGAGGGCATCGAGCGCGACGTCACCGGCGCCCCGACGGGCCTGCTGCGCCGCGAGGCCAACCACATCGTGCGGCGCTGGAGCGTCGGCGCGATGACCGCCGAGGAACTCGACGCGGCGCGACACGCCGCCGTCGCGGCGGCCGCCGCCCTCGGGATAGGTTCGGTCCACGAGATGGGCGGCGCCGACATCATGGGCCTCGACGACTTCGACGCCTGGGTCACCTCGCCCTGGCCGATCGAGGTGCTGCCCTACTGGGGAGGGCTCGATCTCGAGATCCCCGTCGCCCGCGAACTGCGCTTCGCCGGCGGCGACCTGTTCCTCGACGGCTCGCTCGGCTCGCACACCGCCGCGCTGTCTGCGCCCTACGACGACCGGCCCGGGACCCGGGGCAACCTCGAACTCGACGACGACACGCTCACCGACTGGTACGAGGAAGCCACCAGGGTCGGGCTGCAGACGGGCGTCCACGCCATCGGCGACGCCGCGATCCGGCAGGTGGTGCGGTGCTGGCGCGCGGCGACCGAGCGGCTCGGCGAGGGCGGCATCGACGCCGTGCGCCGACTGCGGCATCGCATCGAACACGCCGAGGTGCTGCCCCCGGACCTGCTCGACGATCTCGCCGACCTCGGCCTGGTCGTGTCCGCCCAACCCATGTTCGAACAACGCTGGGGCGGACCCGACGGGATGTACGCCAGTCGCCTCGGCGGCCGCGTCGCGTGGACCAACCCCTTCCGCGCGCTGGCCGACCGCGGCGTCGGCCTCGCGTTCGGCTCCGACACCAACGTCACGGCCATGGACCCCTGGGGCAGCGTCTGGGCGGCCCAGCACCGCCACCCGCCCGCGCATGCCGTCACGCGCCTCGAAGCGGTGTCGATGTCGACCCTCGGCGGACGCCACGCCGCCCGCCAGGAACGCTGGGTCGGGGTCGTGCGTGCCGGGATGCGGGCCGACCTGGCCGCCTTCGAGGGTGACCCCTACGCCGCCACCGACCCGCGTGACGCGCGCTGCGCGCTGACCGTGGTGCAGGGGCGCGTCGCCCACGGCAGTGCACCACTGCCCGACGCCCCTGGCCGGGTTCGCTGAGCCGGCCGACGGACTCGGGTCGCGCGGTGGATGGGGTGATCGCGCGGCACGCGCAAGGTCACGCGACCCGTTGCCGTTCCCACTTGACGGCGCCCACGCGCGCTGGTTGCTTCCACCTCGCGGCGGCGCTGCGGACCTCCGGGGGAGGGGGCGGCCCGACCGGGGCCAAGGCGGGACACCGAGCCTGCACCCGGTCGCGGAAAACCTCACCAGGAAGGGTCGGTTCGCCGCGGCGGTCATCCGCTCAGTAGACAACGTGACCGGTCAGCCGTACCGATCGGATCACGGCCCCAACGGTGGGATGTCGCGCCTGATCTTCCGGGGGGCCCGCGCCACGAGGCGAACGGGCCCCCCGGGCTTTGCTCTGGTTCAGGCTGGGTCCCCTGTCTCGCTCGCATTCAGGCTGGGTCCCCTGTCTCGCTCGCTTCGCTCGCTCGTTGCCCCCCAGCCT
>DATHUR010000101.1:0-12836 GCA_035462025.1 Egicoccus sp.
CGCGACAGGCTGACGGTGATCACCGGGCTGTCCGGCTCGGGCAAATCATCGCTGGCGTTCGACACCATCTATGCCGAGGGGCAGCGCCGCTACGTGGAGTCGCTGTCGGCCTACGCGCGGCAGTTCCTGGGGCAGATGGACAAGCCCGACGTCGACTTCATCGAAGGCTTGTCGCCGGCGATCTCGATCGACCAGAAATCGACCTCGCGCAACCCGCGATCGACGGTCGGCACGATCACCGGGATCTACGACTACCTGCGCCTGCTCTACGCCCGCATCGGCCAGCCGCACTGCCCCAACTGCGGCCGCCCGATCGCCCGGCAGACCGCCGAGCAGATCGTCGACCAGGTCCACGAGTTGCCGTCGGGCACCCGCTTCCAGGTGCTCGCCCCGGTCGTGCGCGGCCGCAAGGGCGAGTACGGCGCGCTGTTCCAGCAGCTGTCGACGCAGGGATACGCCCGCGTCCGCGTCGACGGCGAGGTCCACCAGATCGACGAGGTGCCGCGCCTCGAGAAGCAGAAGAAGCACTCGATCGAGGTGGTCGTCGACCGCCTGGTGCAGAAGGAGGACATGCGCCGCCGGCTCGCCGACTCGATCGAGACCGCCCTGCAACTCGCCGACGGCCTGGCCATGATCGAGATCGTGCCGACGCGCGAGTCGATCGAGCAGGCCCGCGCCGAGGGGCTGCCCGAACCCCAGGCCGAGACGCTGGTGTTCTCCGAGCACCTCGCCTGCGCCCACTGCGGGCTGAGCTTCGAGCAGCTCGCGCCGCGCAACTTCTCGTTCAACTCGCCATACGGCGCCTGCGAGACCTGCTCGGGCCTGGGCACGCAGCTGACGGTCGACCCCGAGCTGGTCATCGGCGATCCGGCGTTGTCGGTCGAGGACGGCGTCGTCCTGCCGTGGGGGACCGGTGCGCAGTCCAACTACTACCAGCAACTGCTGCGGGCCACGGTGCGCCATGCCGGTGGTGACCCAGCGACGCCGTGGGGGGAGTTGTCCGACGAGGTCCGGCGCGCCGTGCTGCACGGCGTCGACGGCCGCGTCCAGGTGTCCTACACCAATCGCTACGGCCGACGCCGCTCCTACAAGGCCCAGGTCGAGGGTGTCATCCCGTCGCTGCTCCGCCGTCATGCCGAGACCGAGTCCGACCACGTCCGCTCGCAGGTCGAGCAGTACATGCGCGAAGTGCCATGCCCCGCGTGTGACGGCAAGCGGCTCAAGCCGATCGTGCTGGCCGTGACCATCGGGGGCCGCTCCATCGCCGAGCTCACGGCGGCATCGGTCGCCGAGGCCGACGCCTTCGTCTCGGGCCTCGAGTTGTCCGACCGCGACATGCTCATCGGCGCGCGCGTCATCAAGGAGATCCGCGCCCGCCTGCAGTTCCTGCTCGACGTCGGACTGGAGTACCTCACCCTGGACCGTCCGTCCGGGTCGCTCTCGGGCGGCGAGGCCCAGCGGATCCGGCTCGCGACCCAGATCGGGGCGGGCCTGGTCGGCGTGCTCTACGTCCTGGACGAGCCCTCGATCGGGCTGCACCAGCGCGACAACGAGCGCCTGATCGAGACGCTGATCCGGTTGCGCGACCTCGGCAACACGTTGATCGTGGTCGAGCACGACGAGGCCACCATCGAGGCCGCCGACCACGTGGTCGACATCGGCCCCGGTGCCGGCGAGCACGGCGGCGAGATCGTCCACTCGGGTTCGGTCGAGGGACTGAAGCGTCTGACCCGCAAGTCGTTGACCGGGGCGTACCTGTCGGGCGAGCGCAAGATCCCGATCCCGGCCGAGCGGCGCGAGGGCAACGGCAAGGCGCTGGTCGTCGAGGGCGCGACCGAGCACAACCTGCGCGACGTCACGGTGTCGTTCCCCCTGGGCGCGTTCACCTGCGTCACCGGCGTGTCCGGCTCGGGCAAGTCCACGCTGGTCAACGAGATCCTCTCGCGCGTGCTGATGCGTCACGTGTACGGCTCACGGGCGTTGCCCGGCCGCCACCTGCGCACGACCGGTCTCGACCACGTCGAGAAGGCCGTCGTCGTCGACCAGTCGCCGATCGGTCGCACGCCGCGGTCCAACCCGGCCACCTACACCGGCGTGTTCGACCGGATCCGGCAACTGTTCGCCTCGACCCAGGAGGCCAAGGTCCGCGGTTACCAGCCCGGCCGGTTCTCGTTCAACGTCAAGGGCGGCCGCTGCGAGTCGTGTCGCGGTGACGGCACGATCAAGATCGAGATGCACTTCCTGCCCGACGTCTACGTGCCGTGCGAGGTCTGCAAGGGGCGCCGCTACAACCGCGAGACGCTCGAGGTCCACTACAAGGGCAAGACGATCGCCGAGGTGCTCGAGCTCTCGATCGACGAGGCGCTCGAGTTCTTCGCCAACATCCCGGCCATCGCCGGCTACATGCAGACCCTTCACGACGTCGGTCTCGGCTACGTGCGGCTCGGCCAGCCGGCGACGACGCTGTCGGGTGGCGAGGCGCAGCGGGTCAAGCTCGCCACCGAACTACGCAAGCGCTACAACGGCCAGACCGTCTACATCCTCGACGAGCCGACCACGGGGCTGCACTTCGAGGACATCCGGCGCCTGCTCGAGGTGCTGCACCGCCTCGTCGACAAGGGCAACACGGTGATCGTGATCGAGCACAACCTCGACGTGATCAAGACCGCCGACCACCTCATCGACCTCGGCCCCGAGGGCGGCAACGGCGGCGGCGCCATCGTGGTCACCGGGACACCCGAGACGGTGGCGGCCACCCCCGCGAGCTACACCGGCAAGTTCCTGCGCGACCTGCTCCCGAACTGATCGCCCGGTCCCGCCCGGCCGCTCCTCGCGACGCGAGACAAGTTTGCTTGACATCGCGACAAGTCTGGTTGACACTGCCGGCATGGGACGCACACCGGAAGCCGCCCGCGACAACACGGTCCGCCGTGCCCGGCGCGCCATGGACCTGACCCAGGCCGACCTGGCCGAGCAGGTCGGCGTG
Source organism: Egicoccus sp. (assembly GCA_035462025.1). Taxonomy (GTDB): domain Bacteria; phylum Actinomycetota; class Nitriliruptoria; order Nitriliruptorales; family Nitriliruptoraceae; genus Egicoccus. Next base: position 2,987 of record DATHUR010000101.1, read on the forward strand.
AGCCGGCAGACGATCGTGGCGCTCGAGAGCGGCGGCTACGCGCCGTCGGTCTACCTCGCGCTCGCGCTCGCCGACGTCCTCGGAACCAGCGTCGAGTCGCTGTTCGGGCCGACCACGACCGCCGGCGTCGCCGGCACCGCCCCAGGGGAGACGCCATGAACCGCGAGGACGAGACCACGCTGCCCGCCACCGACGGCCCGTTCATGCGGGCCGCGGCGGTGCTGGCCGACCTCGACAGCCCGTTCTACGCCGAGGAGCGCGAACGCGACGTCTGGAACGAGGCGTCGGCGGTGGGCTTTCAGTTCCTGCTGTGGACCATCCCGGGGTTCGCCGCCATCGCGCTGTGGCTCGCCGGACGTGCCGCCCTGCCCTACGTGGTCGGGGCGCTGGCGCTGTGCATGGTCGGGGCGGTGGTCACCGTGACGTACGCGGCCCGACTCGGGGTCGATCCGACCGAACGTCGTCCCCTCGAGGGCGGTCGGGCGGTGGTCTACGGCCTCTTGCTCCTGGTCCTGGCGGGCGGTCTCGTCCGTGCGGTGCTCCCGGTGGCGGGCGATCCGACGATTCCGAGTTTCCTGCGCGGGTTCGCACAGGGCAGCCTCGTCGGATTGCCCCTCGGGCTGTCGGGGGCGGCGGTCGGGCTGTGGCTCGACGCCCGCCGGCGCGCCCGAGGATGACGTCGACCGGTACTCCGCGGTCCTCCTCCGAGGCTCCCGGCCGGCACCGGCCCGCGGTGCAGGTGCTCGACCACCGCGACCCCGCCGTCGCCGCGCGCCTGGTCGCGCTGCAACAGGCCGCCTATCGCGTCGAGGCCGACCTGCTCGGCACCGAGGCGCTGCCGCCCCTGCACGAGTCCGTCGCGGACGTCCGCGCCCTCGACCTGGTGTTCCTCGGCGTCGGCGTCGACCCGGTCCTCGCCGCGCTCGGCTACCGGGTACGCGACCACGTGCTCGACGTCGACCGCCTGATGGTGGCGCCGACCCACCAGCGACGGGGTCTGGGGCACCGGTTGCTGGGCTTCGCGCTGGCCGTCGTGCCCCACGCGGTGGCCGAGGTGTCCACCGGGGCGGTCAACGCGCCGGCGCGGCGGCTGTACGAGCGTTGCGGCTTCGCCGAGGTCGCGACGGGCGAACCGGTGCCCGGCCTGACCGTGGTCACCTACCGCCGGGCCGCTTGAGCCGAGGCCCGCGCGGTCGACCGGAACGGCAGGACCCACGCCCGAGGACGGCCATGACCGCGCCCGCCCCTGCCCGCCATTGGCGTGCGTCCGTGCTCGCTGCGCTCGTGCTGCTCGCCGCGTGGGCGGTGCCCGGCACCGCCGCCGCAGCGCCGGACCGCAGCGGGCACGAGCGGATCGCCGAGTCGCGGCTGTTCGAGCGGCACAACCTCGCGCGTACGACTCCGGGCGCGTTCGGTCAGGACACGGCAACCGCGGTGCCGGCCTTCCTCTGGTCCGAGGACGTCGCCGAGGTGGCGCGCGACTGGGCCGACTCCATGGCCGGCACCGGCGTCCAGATGCCGAACCCCGACGTCACCGCCCAGGTCTGCTGTGCCATCGCGGTGACCCAGAACGTCGGGTCCGTCGAAGGCGTGCCCTCGCTGACCTATCCGGACTACGTCGCTGCCGCCGATCGGATCGTCGAGCTGATCATGGGCAGCCCAGCGGCTCGTGGCCGGATGATGGGCGCCGCGACCACGCAGGTCGGCATCGGTGCCGCCGTCGACGCCGACGGCAAGCTGTGGGTCGCGGCGGTGTACCGCGCGCCCGACGGGTCGGCCCCGCCCGGCAGCCCGACCTACCCGCACCCACTGCCCGATCCGCCGCCGCCGTTCGGACCCGAGATCCCCGAGGTGCCCGAGGAACCCGCGGAGGCACCCTCGGAGGAGCCCGAGGACGAACCGGCGCTACAGGACCTGACGCCGGCATGCCCGACCGATCTGCCCCGGGCACCGTTCACCGACCTGACACGCCCCTCGGCCGAGCGCTCGGTGTCCTGTCTGGTGTGGTGGGGTGTCGCCTCCGGCACGACGCCGACGACGTTCACCCCGCACCGCGAGGTGCGGCGCGACCAGATGGCATCGTTCATCGCCCGCTCGATCGAGGAGTCGGGTGGCCGGCTTCCGGCGGCGGGGGGCCAGATGTTCGCCGACGTGCCCCGCGGCGTGGCACACGCCGACGCGGTCAATCGTCTCGCCGCCGCCGGGATCCTGTCCGGATCGGACGGACGGTTCCGGCCGGGCGAGAGCCTGTCTCGCGGTGAGATGACCCGGACGCTGGTGCGTGCCTACGAGTTCAGGACCGGCAGGATCGTGGGGGCACCGACCCGGCAGTGGTTCACCGACGTGGCCGGCACGCCGTACGAGCGCTCGATCAACCAGTCCGCCGAGATGGGCTGGTCCGCCGGCATCGGGGACGGCACCTTCCGGCCCACCGACGGCGTCCGCCGCGACCAGATGGCGATCTTCCTGTCGCGCTGGCTCGGCACCCTGGTCGAGCAGGGCGACGCGACCCCGCCGACCCGCTGACCCGTCAGTCCGGGCGTGGCTCGCGCCCTCGCTCGAGCCGCAGTTCGGTGGTCTGGTCCCGCTCGTGCTCGTCCGTGTCGGTCGGGCCCGGGGCCGGTGTCGCGGGTGGGGAGTCGAGCGGACCGACGTCGGGCGGGACGAGCGCGCGCCGACGCGGCTCACGCCGCGGCCCTTCGTCGTGACCGGCATCGGTGAGCAGCGGGTAGCCGCTGGCCATGCCGCCGACCTCGACGAGCCGACCCTGCATCCGGATGTTGGCCTGGGTGAACGCCCGGTGCAGGCGCTCGCGCAACTGCCGGTTGATGTCCCAGTTCGCCATCGGCTTGGTCGGCATGACCAGGCGGATCGACAGGCCCTCGGGCCCGAAGTCCTGCACGCCCCAGATCTCGGGCGGCCCGATGATGTCGTCGCCCCACACCGGGTCGGCCGCGAGGTCCGACGCGACCTTGTGGATGATGGCCTTGGCGGACGGCACGTCGCTGTCGAGGGCGAGCGGCACGTCGATCAGCGACCGGCTCCACTCCTGCGACAGGTTGCCGACCTGCTGGACGTGCCCGTTGAGGGTGTGCCACACGATCCCGTCGAGGTCGCGGATCGAGGTTGCGCGCAGCCCGACCCGCTCGACCTGGCCGATACGGCCGTCGACCTCGATCCAGTCGCCGACCCCGTACTGGTCCTCGATCAGCATCGCGATCCCCGAGAGCACGTCGCGGACCAGTTGCTGCGCCCCGAAGCCGATCACGATGCCGGCCAGGCCGGCGCCGGCCAGGATCGGGCGCAGGTCGATGTGGAGGGTCTGGAGCACGGCGAAGACGGCGATGATCCAGATGACGACGCCCGCGGCGCCGCGCATGACCCCCGTGATCGCGTGCAGGCGCTGGAAGCGGCGCACGCGGTAGCGGGCGACGTCGAGGGTGCCGCGCCGCTCGCCGCGCTCGAGCCGAGCCTGGATGCGCTTCTCCATGCTGCCGCCGAAGCGGCCGATCGCCGCGCGCGAGAGGCGGGTGGCCACGTACGCGACCAGGAGTATCAGCAGCAGTCGGACGCCGGCCGTCAGGATGCCGCCACCCTTGGCGACCAGGTCGTTGCCCGTCACGCGGTACAGGACCTCGCAGACGAAGTCGATCTGCGCGGGCTCGCCGACACCGCAGACGTCGACGAGGTCCTGGCTGGCTTGTGCGAGCAGCAACGCGGCTCCGGGTCCGGGTGGGTGGCGCCGAGCCTAGAGGTCGTGTCCGGGTCGCTGGCTACCCTCGGCCCGTGCGAAACCCAGCGCTCGCCTTCCGTCCCGAACCCGGTGCCATCCCCGAGGCGCCGGGCTGTTACCAGTTCAAGGACGCCCACGGCCGTGTCGTCTACGTCGGCAAGGCCAAGTCGCTGCGCCAGCGCCTGGGCAACTACTTCCAGGCGTGGCACAACATCCAACCGCGGACGCGGGCCATGCTCGAGGCGGCCCGCTCGGTCGAGTGGATCGTGGTCGATTCCGAGGTCGAGGCGCTCCATCTCGAGTACACGCTCATCCAGCGCCACCGACCGCGCTACAACGTCCGCTACCGCGACGACAAGTCCTACCCCTATCTGGTCCTGACCACGTCCGAGGACGTACCCCGTGCCCGGGTGCAGCGCGGCAGGGTGACCAAGGGGGACCTGCGATTCGGCCCGTACGCGCATGCCTACGCGATCCGCGAGACGCTCGATCTGTTGCTGCGGACCTTCCCGGTACGCACCTGCTCGCAGGGGATCTACGACCGTGCGGCCCGGACCGGCAAGCCCTGCCTGCTGTTCCACATCGACCGCTGCGCCGCGCCATGTGTCGGCAAGGTCTCGCTCGACGAGCATCGCGACCTCGTCGACCGTCTGGCGCGGTTCCTCGACGGCGAGACCGGACCGGTCATGCGCCGGCTCGAGGCCGACATGCAGGCCGCCGCCGCCGAGCTGAACTACGAGGCCGCGGCCCGTCACCGCGACCAGCTCACGGCGGTCCGCAAGGCGCTCGAGAAACAGCAGGTCGTCTCGGCCAGGGCCGAGGACTTCGACGCGATCGCGGTCCACGAGGACGAACTCGAGGCCGCGATCCAGGCCTTCTTCGTGCGGCGTGGCCGGCTGGTCGGTCGCAAGGGCTGGACGGTCGACAAGGTCGAGCCCCTGTCGACCGCCCAGTTGCTGACCTCGTTCATGCTGCAGTTGTACGCCGACCGTGACGACGACATCCCGCCCCAGATCCTGGTGCCGGTCGAACCCGAGGACGCCGAGGCGCTCGGCACCCTGCTCGCCGAGCAGCGACGCACCACGCGGGCAGGAACCCGCGGCCGGCCGATCCAGCAGGTGCGCTTCCAGGTACCGCAGCGCGGGGACAAGGTCACCTTCCTCGAGACCGTGACCGAGAACGCGCGCGAGGCGTTCCAGCGCGCCAGGCTCAAGCGCGCCAGCGACTTCGACAGCCGCAGCCGGGCGCTCAAGGAACTCCAGGACGCGCTCGACCTCGACGAGGCGCCGCTGCGCATCGAGTGCTTCGACATCTCGCACCTCGGCGGCACCGAGGTGGTCGCCTCGATGGTGGTGTTCGAGGACGGGCTGCCCAAGAAGTCGGACTACCGCCGCTTCAAGCTCTCGATCGACCGCAATGACGACTTCGCGTCGATGCAGGAGGTGATCCGGCGCCGCTTCGCACGACTGGCCCAGACCAGTACCGCCGAGGACGCCGCCGACACCGACGCCGCCGCCGGCACCGCAACCGCGGACGACCCGGTCGTGCGCCGCTTCGCCTACCCGCCGAACCTGGTGATCATCGACGGGGGGCCGGGACAGCTCAACGCGGCGCTGCAGGGCGCCGGGGAACTCGCGACCGCCGACGTCGCCTTCGTGGGCCTGGCCAAGAAGTTCGAGGAGCTGTGGCTGCCCGGCCGATCGCGACCCGTCGTGCTACCGCGCGGCAGCGAGGCGCTCTACCTCGTCCAACGTGTGCGCGACGAGGCCCACCGGTTCGCGATCACCTACCAGCGCAACCGGCGCTCGAAGTCGGTCGCGAGCTCGGCACTCGACGGCGTCGCCGGCGTCGGCCCCACGCGCAAGAAGGCCCTGTTCCGCCGGTTCGGTTCGGTGACCAACATGCGTCGCGCCAGTATCGAGGACCTGATGGCCGTCCAGGGCGTGTCCCGTACGATCGCGACGGCCGTGCACCAGCACCTGCACGGCGACGAGGAGACCCGCCGGGCGGTCTCGGAGGAGAACCAGTGAGCGACCAGCCCACGCGCGAGGACGGCCGCGAGATCGACCGGATCATGGACGAGGAGACCGTCGAGCGACCCGAGATCATGATCATCACCGGCCTGTCCGGGGCCGGGCGTTCGACCGCCTCGAACGTGATCGAGGACCTCGGCTGGTTCGTGATCGACAACCTGCCGCCGACCCTGATCTCCCGCGTGACCGAGCTGGCGTTCGCCCCGGGTTCCTCGGTCGGTCGGCTCGCGTTGGTCGTCGACGTCCGCGGTCGCGAGTTCTTCTCGGCGCTGATGGACACGATCCGCGAGTTGCGCGCCAGCGAGGCCGACGTCCGCGTGCTGTTCCTCGACGCCGAGGAGGACGTCCTGGTCCGCCGCTTCGAGGAGACCCGTCGCCGCCACCCGGCGGCGAACGGCGAGGGCGTGCTCACCGGCATCCGCAACGAGCGGGACCTGCTCAGCGACCTGCGTGGCATGGCCGACCTGATCATCGACACCAGCGACCTCAACGTCCACGAACTGCGCGACCGTCTGGTCGAGCTGCTGCAGGGACACGAGGCCGCGAAGCTGCGGGTCGAGGTGGTCTCCTTCGGCTTCAAGCGGGGGACGCCGCGCGACGCCGACCTGCTGTTCGACGTGCGGTTCCTGCCCAACCCGCACTGGGTCGAGGAACTGCGGCCCTTCACCGGTCAGGACGAGCCGGTCCGCGACTACGTGTTCGGCCAGCCCGAGAGCGGGCCGTTCATGGCGGCGATGCGGCAACTGCTCGACGTGGTCGTGCCCGGCTACATCCAGGAGGGCAAGCGCTACCTCACCATCGCCATCGGCTGCACCGGCGGCAAGCACCGCTCCGTGGCCATCAGCGAGGCGATCGGCGACTACCTGCGGCAGACCACCGACCTGTCGGTGAACGTGCAGCACCGGGACCTGGGCGAGGAATGAGCGGCGGTCTCGGAGACTTGGACGTGAGCGCCGACCCCTCACCGACCCGCGCCGTCGCGATCGGTGGCGGCCACGGACTCGCGCGGACCCTGCGGGCCCTGCCACAGGTCGTCGACGAGACCACGGCGGTGGTGACGGTCGCCGACGACGGTGGCTCGTCCGGGCGCCTGCGCCGCGACCTCGGGGTCCTGCCACCTGGCGACCTGCGCATGGCGGTCGCGGCGCTGGCCCGCCAGCGCCGGATGGCCGACCTGCTGCAGTACCGGTTCGCGCGCGGCGAACTGGGCGGGCACAGCCTCGGCAACCTGGTGCTGGTCGCGCTACAGGACCTCGTCGGCGGCGACCTGCAGGTGGCTCTGGACGAGTTGTGCCGGGTGCTCGACGTCCCGGGTCGCGTGCTGCCGTGTACGACCACGCCGGTCGTGCTCCACGGGACCACGGCCGCCGGGCAGGTGCGCGGCCAGGCGTCGGTCGCCTCGACATCCGGGCTCGACCGGGTCTGGCTCGAACCGGCCGACGCCCGCGCGGGGGACGAGGTCGTGCAGGCGATCCACGACGCCGACCTCGTGGTGCTCGGGCCCGGTTCGCTGTTCACCAGCGTGCTGCCCAACCTGCTCGTGGTCGGTGTCGCGTCGGCACTCGCGGCGACGTCGGCGCAGATCGTCCTGGTCGCCAACCTGCGCGAACAGGCCGGCGAGACCGAGGGCATGTCGCTGCGCGACCACCTGCTCGCGCTCCGCCACCACGTCCCCGATGTCCGGATCGAGGTGTGCGTCGCCAACGACGGACCCGTGTCCGGCACCGACGCCCGCCCCCTGCCGGGCGTCGACCTCGACGAACTGGTCGGGCGGGTCGTCACGGCGGCCCTCGACGACGGCCACGACGGGCACGACCCCGGCGTCCTCGCCCGGGTGTTCGGGCAGCTGCTCGGTCGCCCGGCTCGGTGGGCTCCGGGGGAGACCCGGTGAGCGGTTCGTTCACCGAGGACGTCCGCCAGGAACTGGCGCGGCTCCCACTCGGCGCGGACCGCGAGGCCCGGGCCGAGTTGGCCGCCCTGTTCCGCTTCGCGGGCAGCCTGACCGTGACCGGCGGACCGGCGGGGATCCGGCGCCGGCTCGAGGTGACGACCGGATCGGGGGCGGTGGCGCGCCGCACCTTCGCCCTGCTCCAGCGTTGCTATGGCCTGCGCCCGGAGTTGATGGTGCGCGCACCGGGTGGCGTCCACCGGCGCTCGACGTACGGCGTCCGCGTCGAGGTGGGCGCCGACCACGTGGCCGGCGACCTCGGTCTGCTCGACGCGGCCGGGCGGCCACGCGACGGCCTGCCCGCCGACCTCGCCCGGGCGGCCTCGATCGCCTACCTGCGGGGTGCCCTGCTCGCGGCCGGTTCGATCTCGGACCCCGGCCGCGATCCCCACCTCGAGATCGTCGCCCGCAGCAGCGAGACCGCCCGTTCGTTGGCCCGTCTGATCGGTCGCTGCGTCGACGGCACCGCGCGTGCGCTGGACGAGGAGGGCGGCCGCGAACGCCACCGCGTGGTCCTCAAGTCGGGGGCCACCATCGGTGACGTCCTCGCCGCCGTCGGCGCGACGGTCGCCTTCCTGCGATGGGGGGACCGGCGACTGCGCCGCCAGCTTCGCGGCGAGGCCAACCGTCTGGCCAATGCCGACGCCGCCAACCTGCGCCGCACCATCGAGACGGCCGGCGCCCAGGTGCGCATGATCGAACAGGTCGTGGCCGCCGCCGGGTGGGATGCGCTCGACGACGGCCTGCGCGTGGTCGCGCTGGCCCGCCTGGCCAACCCCACCGCCAGCCTGCAGGAACTCGGCGAGTTGATCGATCCGCCGCTAGGCAAGTCCGCCGTCCACCGCCGGCTTCGTAGGTTGGAGGTGCTGCACACCGATTTGCAAGGGGCGCACGACCCGGACGATCGGTGACGGCTGACCCGGTCGGCTGCCGCACACCCGGTGGTAGGGTCGGGACCCCGCGACCGTCCGCGCGACGGTCCACCTCCCGCCTCGAATCTCCACCCTCCCCAGGAGTCGATTTCAGATGTCCCTGCGTGTCGCCATCAACGGTTTCGGACGTATCGGTCGTAACTTCCTGCGCGCTGCCAAGAAGCAGGGACTCGACCTCGACATCGTCGCGGTCAACGATCTCACCGACACCGCCACCCTCGCCCTGCTGCTCAAGTACGACAGCGTCCACGGCCGCTACGACGGCACCGTCGAGACCGACGGCGACGACCTCGTCGTCGACGGCGACCGCATCCAGGTGCTCGCCGAACGTGATCCCGCAAACCTGCCCTGGAAGAACCTCGGCGTCGACATCGTGGTCGAGTCGACCGGGTTCTTCACCAAGCGCGAGGACGCCGCCAAGCACCTCGACGCGGGCGCGAAGAAGGTCATCATCTCGGCCCCGGCCAAGAACGAGGACGTCACCATCGTCCTCGGCGCCAACCAGGACGACTACGACCCGGCCAGCCACGACGTGATCTCGATGGCGTCGTGCACGACCAACTCCGTGGTGCCGATGGCCAAGGTCCTCGACGACGAATTCGGGATCGTGCAGGGCCTGATGACGACCGTGCACGCCTACACCGGCGACCAGAACCTCCACGACGCGCCGCACAAGGACCCGCGCCGGGCACGCGCCGCCGCCCTGTCGATCGTGCCGACCACCACGGGTGCGGCCAAGGCCGCCTCGCTCGCCCTGCCGCAGTTGGAGGGCAAGCTCGACGGACTCGCGCTGCGTGTGCCGATCCCGTCGGGCTCGATCACCGACATGGTGTTCGTGCTGTCGCGCGAGGTGACCGCCGACGAGATCAACGCCGCGATGAAGGCGGCGTCCGAGGGCCCGCTCAAGGGCATCCTGCAGTACAGCGAGGAGCCGCTCGTGTCGGTCGACATCGTCGGCAACCCGCACTCGTGCATCTTCGACGCCCCGAGCACCCTGGCCAACGGCACGCTGGTCAAGGTGATGGGCTGGTACGACAACGAGATGGGCTACTCGACCCGGCTGGCCGAGGCCGTCGTCTTCGTCGGCGACAAGCTGTAGGCGCCCGCCTCCACGGCAACACTCTCCGCCGGCCCGCGCTCGCACCGAGCGCGGGCCGTACGTTCGCGAAAGGCTCTGGACGTGAGCTCCCTGCTGACCGGCGTA
>DATHUR010000102.1:0-10721 GCA_035462025.1 Egicoccus sp.
CGGGCAGCGGCTCGTAGTCGACGTCGATCAACTGCAGCGCGTCGCGGGCGCTGTAGTGGTCCTCGGCGATGACGAAGGCGACCTCCTGGCCCTGGAAGCGGACCTTGTCGGTCGCGAGCACCGCCTGGGTGTCGTACGACATCGTCGGCATCCAGGCCAGGCCGAGCCCGGACAGGGTCTCGACCGTCATGACCGCCTTGACCTTGGGGTGGGCCTCGGCGGCGCTGGTGTCGATCGAGTTGATCCGGGCGTGCGCGAACGGGCTGCGCAGGATGGCGCCGTAGAGCATCCCGGGCAGGCGTACGTCGTCGACGTAGTTGCCGTGGCCCCGCAGGAAGCGCACGTCCTCCTTGCGCAGCATGCGACCGAAGCCGATCGGGTTGCCGGCCTCGCTGTGGCGGGTCGCGTCGGTCTGGGGAAGGTCGGTCGCGGTCATGCCGGCACCTCGCTCGTCTCGTCGGCGCTCGCCGGGTGTTCGGCCGCCCAGCGGACGGCGCGCACGATGTTCTCGTAGCCGGTGCAGCGGCACAGGTTGCCGCTGATCGCCTCGCGGATCGTGCCGTTGTCGGGATCGGGGTTCTTGTCGAGCAGCGCCTTCGCGGCCATCATCATCCCGGGGGTGCAGAAGCCGCACTGCAGGCCGTGCTCCTCCATGAAGCCCTGTTGGACCGGGTCGAGCTGGCCGTTGCGGGCGAGGTCCTCGACGGTGCGCACCGCCTTGCCCTCGCACATGACCGCGAGGGTGGTGCAGCTCTTGACCGCCTCGCCGTCGACCCACAGGGTGCAGGCGCCGCAGTTGGAGGTGTCGCACGCCCAGTGGGTCCCGGTCAGCCCGAGCTCGTCGCGGACGAAGTGGACGAGCAGCATGCGCGGCTCGATGTCGCGCGTCACCTCGTCGCCGTTGACCGTCATCGTCACCTGCATCAGGCCACCTCCCCTTGCGCATGGGCGACCGCTCGCGTCAGCGCCCGCAACGTCAACTCCCGCGCCAGGTGGCGCTTGTAGTCCTCGGGTCCGCGCTGGTCCGCGGTCGGACTGCAATGGTCGTGGCACAGCTGCGCCGCCTCGGCCAGGACGTCGGCGGTGGGTGGTCGTCCGCGCAGCGCGTCCTCGGCCTCGGTGCAGGTGAAGTGGGCGGCACCGACCGCCGACAGGCCGATGCCGACGTCGCTGATCGTGTCGCCGTCGAGTTGCACGAACGCCCCGGCCGCGGCCACCGCCCAGTCACCGGCCCGGCGCTCGACCTTCTCGTAGGCGCTGCCGGCGCCCGGACGGATCGGGATGCGGATCTCGGTGAGCATCTCGGCGTCGCCGACCGCCGTCATGTAGGGGCCGTCGTGGAACTCGCGCACCGGCACGGTGCGCGGGCCGGCCGAGGAATGGATCACCACCTCGGCCCGCAACGCCGAGCAGACCGCCGAGAGATCCTCGGCCGGATCGGCCTGACACAACGACCCGCCGATCGTGCCGCGATTGCGCACCAGCGGGTCGGCGATGACCCGTTCGGCGTCACCGAAGACCCGGTAGTGCTCGGCCAGCAGCGCCGACTCGAGCAGGTCGACGTGGCGGACCAGCGCGCCGATGACGAGGTGGTCGCCCTCGACCCGGATCTGGTCGAGGCCGGGTACGCCCGTTATGTCGATCAGCGTCTCGGGCGCCGCCAGGCGCAACTTCATCATCGGCAGCAGGCTGTGCCCGCCGGCGATCAGGCGGGCCTCGTCGCCGTGTCGTTCGAGGAGGCCGATGGCCTCCTCGATGCTTCCCGCCCGCTCATAGGTGAACGTTTCCGGAACCTGCATCGGATGCTCTCCCGCTCCCAAGGAACCCCGGAGGGGAGTGTGCATCCGCAGATTGCGTCCGCAATCGGTTTCCTGCGGAATGCGTGCGAGCGAACACGCTGTTTGCGGGCACGCACACACGTCGGCCGTTTCGCCGTTTCACAGCGGGCCGGGATGACGGCTGATCTAGCGTCGTGCCAACTGCGTCCAGGGAGCGTGGCATGCAGTTCGAGAACGCGTTCGAGGTGTCGGCCGACCCCGACACCACCTTCGCGACCCTGACCGACCTCGAGAAGGTCGCGCCGTGTCTGCCCGGTGCCGTGCTCGAGGAAGTCGACGGCGACATCTACACCGGCCACGTGAAGGTCAAGGTCGGGCCGATGCAGATGACCTACCGGGGCACGGCCCGCCTCGCCGAGGTCGACGCCGACGCCCGCAGCGGGCGCATCGAGGCGGCCGGACGGGAGGCCCGCGGCAGCGGCACCGCCTCGGCCGACGTGACCGCCTCGGTCGTGGCGCAGGGGACCGGGTCGCTGGTCACGGTCGTGACCGACCTGAAGGTGACCGGCAAGCCCGCGCAGTTCGGTCGCGGGGTGATGGCCGAGGTCGGCACCAAGATCATCGACGCGTTCGCCGAACGCCTGCGCGCGATGCTCGCCGAGGCGCCCCCCGAATCGGAAGGGCTGGGGGGCAACGAGGGAGCGGAGCGACCGAGCCAGGGGACCCAGCCCGAATCGGAAGGGCTGGGGACCCAACCCGAGCCTGCCGGGGAGCCCACGGTCGAGTTGGCGCCGCCGCGGAGCGCACCCCGGATCATCGACTCGCAGATGGCGCACGACAACGACGCCCTGGACCTGATGGACGTCGCCGGCGCCGCCGCGATGAAGCGTCTGATCCCCCTGGTTGCGGCGATCGTCGTGATCGCCCTCGTCGTCTGGTGGTTCGTCGCGCGCTGACGCCACACGGGCCGGGGAGGGCGCGGCATGGTTCGACTGCTCGCCCACCACGGCCCCGAAGCGCTGGTGCCGTTCCTTTTCGGTGTCGGTGCGATGACGATCCACTACGCCCGCCTACGGCTGTCGATCCGACGATCCGCCAGCGGCGCAGCCCTGCGTCGGCGCAAGACTCGCCGCGTGGGCGCGGCACGTGTTGCCGGGACGGCGGTGGGAGAGGGGCGGCGCGCAAGACCTGCCGCACGGGCGCGGCACGTGTTGCCGGGAGGCCGGCCCGGGGCCGATCAGGAATCGGTCGCGGTGCTGATGACGTCGAGGAGGTCGTCGCCGTAGCGCTCGAGCTTGGTCGGACCGACGCCCGGACAGCCCGCCAGTTGGCGCAGCGAGGTCGGCTTGCGGCCGGCGATGACCTGCAGGTGCCGGTCGTGGAACACCAGGTAGGCCGGCACGCCCTGCTCGGCGGCGATGCGGGTCCGCCATGCCCGCAGCGCCTCGTAGAGGCGGTCGTCCATCGGTGGCTCGTCGGTCTCGACCAACCGACCGCCGAATGCCCCCCCGGGGCCCACCACGCCGGGACCGCCCGACCCGCCGGTGCCACGGCCCGCCGCGACCCGGGTGGTGCGGGGGGCCGGCCCCAGCGCCGCGCGTTGCCCCTCGACCTCCACCTCGATGCCGAAGGGCAGGTGAACGGTCACCGGCGTGCCGTCGTCGTCGATCTCGAAGGCCACGTCGGTCGCGCCGACGCCGACGACGCGGGCGGCCAACCCGCCGGGCAGCGTGCAGGCCAGGCCCGCCTCGGCGACGATGCCTCCGTCCGGACGCCGGGTGGGCGACACCTGCGCCGGCACGGCCGCCGCCGACCGGTCGGTCGGCACCGCGTCGCCCGGCTTGCGGAGGTCGGACACGAACGGCGAGGTGCGCTCGCGGTCGGCGACCACGTCGACCCGTCGGCGTCCGCGCGTGATCGCGACGTGGAAGACGCGACGTTCCTCCTCGACGTCCTCGGAGAGGCGGTGGGGGAACAGCCCGGCGGACGCGGCGAACACCACGACGTGGTCCCACTCCATGCCCTTGACCCGGTGCACCGTCGACAGCATCACACCGTCGGGATCGGCCGGCACGCGCAGGCGGTCGACCAGCCACTCGCGGAACGTGGCCGGATCGGTGTGCAGCGCGGCCAACTGTTCGAGGGCGTCGAGGTCGTCGCCGTGGCTCGATCCCTCGGGGCGGGTCCGCGACGAGTCGAGCGCGTCCATCGCCTCGCCCAGCCCGATCCGGTTGCGCACGATCCACAGGCAGCGGGCCGTGTCGGCCCCGTCGGTGATGGCGCCCGCGAGGTGGTGCAGGTCGCCGAGGTAGCCCGTCCACCGCTCGCGATGGTTCGGGTCGAGCGCGTCGGCCATGGCCTCGAGTTGCCCGACCGACCACCGGGTCGAGCGGCGCAGCAGCGGTTGCACCGCCGACTTCACCTTCCGGGCCGGCCGGTTGAGCGTGTCGAGCAGGTCATCGCGCTGGCAGCGGTCGGGATCGAGGCCGAGTCGCAGGTACGCCAGGGCGGTCCGCACGCCGGTCCGCCCGAGCACCGACGCGTCCAGCGGGGCGGTGTGCGCCACGCCCGCTTCGGTCAGCGCGACCTGGATCGGCAGCAGCGCCGAGTTGACCCGGGCGAGCACCGCCGCCTGGGAGGGCAGGCCGCCGTCGCCGAACCGGTCGCGCACGAGCGCGACCGTCCGCTCCGCCATCGCCCCGGAGTTCACCGCGTGGACGTGCAGGCTCACGACAGAGCCTTGTCGGCGAGGCCGGGGCGGATGGTCTTTGGCACGCGGTGACGGTTGTGGCCGAGCAGCGAGACCGCGGCCTCGACCACCTCGGGCGGGCAGCGGTAGTTGACCTCGAGGGCGTGGTGGGCGGCGCCCGGGAACCAGCGGTCGAAGTCGACGAGGTAGTCGGGCGTGGCGCCGGCATAGCTGTAGATGGTCTGGTCGTCGTCCCCGACCGCGAACACCTGCATCGACGGTCCGGCAACCAGGCGCACGAGCAGCAGGAACGCCGGTGTGAGGTCCTGGAACTCGTCGACCAGCAGGTGCGTGCCGACCTGCTGCGCGCGGCGCCGGATGTCGGAACGCGTCAACAGCAACTCGAGCGCCCGGTAGACCTGTTCGTCGAAGTCGAGGACCCGCCGCTCGGCCAGCAGTTCGCGGTAGCGCGGGAACACCTCGGCGAAGCCGTCGACGTCGCCGCGCAGCGACTCGACCTCGGCGGGGTCGCGCAGCGCCAGGCGCACCTCGGTCAGTGCCTCGAGGTAGGGCTGGAACGGGTCCTGGTTGGGGATGCGGGCCACGGTGATCAGCCGGTCGAGGAGCCCGCGTTGGTCGCGTTCGTCGATGACGTCGCGCCGCCCGTCGAGGTTGCAGATCCACAGGGCCAGTGAGTGCAGGGTCCGGATCGACGCGCCGGTGCCGGCGGTGCGCTCGCGCATCTCCTGTGCGGCGCGGGTGTTGTAGGCCACGGCGGTGAGCAGTTCCCGCTCGACCCCACGATCGCCCATGAGGTGGCGCAATCGGGCGGTCAGCACGCGGGTCTTGCCCGAGCCGGCCGGGGCGATGACCCGGGCCGGGCCCGCGGCATGGGTCACCGCGGCGAGTTGGTCGGGGGCGAGCGCGTCGGCCGGCGCGCCGTCGCCGAGCGGGGTCAGCCGGCCGAGGCCGACCGACTCGCGGTGGACCAGGACGGCCGGAGCGAGGTCCGGCACCGGCCCGCGTGGGCCGCCGTCGACCCACGCCTCCCGACCGTCATGGAGGGTCACGTCGGCGGTCGCGGACGGTCCGGCCCCGGTACGACGCTGGGCGAGCTCGCCGTGCCACCAGATCGGGTGCCCGCCACGCAGGTCATAGGTGTTGGCCCAGGTCAGAAAATGCAGCCGCTCGCGGTGGAAGGCGAAGTCGGGCGACAGTTCGTAGGGCGCCAGGTCGATCGTCTCGGGCTCGCGCAACGCGTCGTTGTCGGTGGCCAGCTCGACCACGAACCGGCGGCGGCCGAGCCAGCGGTGGTGCAGCACGGCGGCCAGCGCCGCCGGTGCCGCCGCCACCTCGTCGTCGACCACGAAGCGGCGCACCCCCTCGAACCCGTGCGGGGTCGCGGCGCCGGCGCCCACGACGACGCCACGTCCCAACGCGTCCGGGCCGGGAAACGAAGCGGCGGGCGTGGCGGTCGCCACGCGCTACGAGCCCGCGCCGTCGGCGCCCCCGAGCAGCGAGAGCAGTTCGGAGAAGTCGACGACGTCGTCGGGAGCGGGAGCGGTCACGTCGACCGGTTCGCCGTAGTCGTACAGGTCGGTGCGCATCTCGCGGATCGTCGTCCCGAATGCCTCGTCGTCGGTTTCGATCACGGTGACGATGCGGCGCGGCAACGCGTCGCCGTCGATCCAGATCTCCATCGGATAGCGGTCGGGGATGCCCAGCGCCTCGGCCGCGGCCCGCAGGTCCTCGCGTCGACCCTCGGGGGCGTTGTCGATCGCGCGTTGCACGTCGACCGTCACCCGCAGGTGCTGCGTGGCGACGCCGCGCACGTCCTCCTCGCCGAGTTCCTCGATCTCGTCGACGGCGCCGCGCAGGTCGTCGAGCAGCGCCACCGGGCCGCCCTGCTGCTGACCGGCGGCGTCGAAGCCGGGCAGCAGTTCCGCGGTCTCGGTGAGGTCGAAGCGCGCCCACTCGACGCCGGCAAGCGCCTGCAGTTGAGGGCTGTGGACGTACGCCAGTGCGCCGTCGAGGATGACCTCGACGGCCTCGCCACCGGCGACCTCGGCACCTTCGGCCACCGCCCCGGCCGCCTCGCCGATGTGGATCGTCATGCGCTGCGCGGAGGTCTGCAGGTCCTGCGCACCCTCGGTGGTCGTGTCCACCAGGATCTCGCCGGTGCCGTCCGAGACGATGACGCCCTGCTGGTAGCCGACCGTGCCCTGCTCGAGCATCGCCTCGGGCGCGGCGGCGAGCAGGTCCTGGGGCGAGGAACCACCGCAGGCGGCCAGCAGCAGCGCCAACCCGGCGAGCAGGGCCGGGACGGCGGCGCGGACAGGTCGGCTCACGGGCACGCTCCTGAGGTCGGTCCGGACCGTACCGCGACGGCCACCTGCCGAGTCGCCGCCGTCCGCCCCTGGCTGGGGACGGGGGCGATCAGACCGGGTGGTACCAGTCACGCGCCGCGAGCCGTTCGATCGCCCAGTTCATCAGGTCGTCCTCGCCGACGACCTGGAGCGTGGCCAGCAGTTGCTCGACGGGCGGCAGGGTGCGGTCGAGCAGCTGGGCCAGGCCGACCGTGTCGAGCCAGCGCGCGTGCTCGACGTCGACGGTGAACGGGCCCAACTCGAGCGACCCGTCGCAGGCGGCGCGGTGGACGTCGTCCCAGGTGCTGATCGCCTCGTCGAGACCGTCGCCGAGCGGCGGGCGTGCGGCGACCTCGCGTAACTCGTCGGGGTCGACCTCGCGTGGTCCCTCGGCCGCGTCGAACCGCTCGACGGCCTCGCCGGTGACGGCCAGCAGCCAGGCCCGCGCGTACAGGTCGACCACCTCGGGGACGTCGGCGACCGAGGCCAGCCCGAAGGCGCGACGGGCGGTGTTGGCGACGGGGTCACGTGGCCGCAGCGCCTGCGCGTCGTCGTCGTGGTCGTCGGCGGTCGACCAGCTCGCGAGATCGTCGTCGCCCTCCGGCCGGTACACGCCGACCTCGACGCCGTCGCGCAGGATGCACACCAGTTGCTGCAGGGTGACGACGTCACGGCCTTCGAGATCGGCGACGTCCTCGGCGGTCACCACGACCAGTCCGTCGGTGTCGTCGGGTACCTCGAGGATGCCGTTGTCACGCATCGCGACGTCCACCAACTGCACCGCGCCGGGTTCGGTCGCCTGCAGGCCGACGATCGCCCGGGTGTCGGGGTCGACCGGACCGAGCTGGTCGTGGAGTTGGCGCAGGACGTCCACCGTCGTCGCAGGGTCGAGTCGTGGCGCCACGCAGGTCCACTCCGGGTCGGCCGAACGTCGGACACGCTGCCCGACGCGCCGACCATAGCCGTGGTGCCCGTCCGTCCGATGGTCGGCACCGGGCTGCCCGGACGGGCACGGCGGACGGTGGCGAACGGCGTCGGAAACCACTGTGATGGGGCTACAACCGCCACGTCGTGGCAGCGACCAGGAGGCACCCGTGAGCGAGGACATGCTCGTCTACCCGACCGAGAAGGTCGTCGGCATTCTGGACGACCCGGAGGCGGTCGACGGTCTCCGTTCGGGGTTGTCCGAGGCCGGAGCGACCGATGTCGAGGTGCTCTCGGGTGCCTCGGGCGAGGAACAGCTCGACCCCAAGGGCGAGGAGCACGGCGCGCTCGGCAAGGCGATGCGCACGGTGCAGAAGGCGCTCGGCGACGAAGCCGAACGGCTCGAGAACCTCAACGCCGAACTCGAACGCGGCAACCTGGTCGTGCAGGCCGGGCTGTCGGCGTCGGCCGACGACGACCGCGACCGCGAGAAGCAGAAGATCGCCGGCGTGATGCGCGAACACGGCGTGCGCTCGATCGCGTTCTACGGCAAGAACCAGATCGAAGAACTCACCCTGGACGCCTGAGTCGCCCATGCGAACGGCCCCTCGTCACGAGGGGCCGTAGGCGGGAGGTCTGCTCGATCAGGCCATCGGACCGGGCTGGCCGGCGGTCGACCCGGCGCCCTCGACCCGCTCGACCTCGTAGCCGGCGTCGGCGATGGCCTTGGTGACGGCCTCCTCGCTGGCCATGCCCTCGACCACGACGGTCTTCTCCGCGATGTTCACCTGGCGCGAACCGACGCCCTCGAGCTGGTCCAGGGCGCCCTCGATCGAGTTCTTGCAGTGGTCGCACGAGATGTCGGGCACGTGGTAGGTGCGGGTGTTGAGCATGTTGGTTCCTTCGAACGCTGCGGACGCTTGCCGCCAAGGTAACCCCACCTCGGGCGTCGGTCGTACGCCCTAGCCTCCGTCGGGCGGACGAGTGGGATGGCGCCCTGTGGACGACACGACGTGGATGGGCGAGGCCGTCGCCGAGGCCCAGCGGGCCGCGGCGCACGACGACGTGCCGATCGGCGCGGTCGTGGTCCGTGACGGCACGGTCATCGGGCGTGGCCACAACCGCCGCGAGCTCGACCAGGACCCCACCGCCCACGCCGAGATCCTCGCCCTGCGCGAGGCCGCGCACGCCATCGGCTCGTGGCGGCTCGACGGCTGCACGCTCTACGTGACGCTGGAGCCATGCACGATGTGTGCCGGTGCGCTCGTCCTGGCCCGGCTGCCGCGGCTGGTCTTCGCCGCCGACGACCCCAAGGCGGGCGCGGTCGGGGCGCTCTACGACATCCCGCGCGACCCGCGGCTCAACCACACGGTCGCGGTCACCCGCGGGGTCCTGGCCGAGCCGTGCGGCGTGCTGTTGCGGGACTTCTTCGCGGCCCGCCGTCGCCTACGTTGACCCGGCCATCTACGCGGGAGCGGGCGCGGTGGGATTCAACACGTTCCAGTACGAGCTGTACTTCGCCGGGTTGGGCGGCAAGGTCCCCGACCTGCCGGTGACCTACGCCGGCCTCGAGGCGGCCGCCCGCGAACGCCTCGACGACAAGGCGTTCGCCTACGTGGCCGGCAGTGCCGGTGCCGAGCGGACCGCCGCGGCCAACCTGCAGGCCTTCGCGCGCTGGCGGCTGGTGCCGCGGATGCTGGTCGACGTCGCCGAACGCGACCTCGAGGTGGAACTGTTCGGGCGCACCCTGCCGGCCCCGCTGTTGTCCGCCCCCGTCGGCGTGCTCTCGATCGTCCACGAGGAGGGCGAGAAGGCCGTCGCCCGCGCGATGGCCGGGCTCGGGCTTCCGTCGATCCACTCGACGGTGTCGTCGTTCCCGCTCGAGGAGATCGCCGCCGAGGCCGGTGACGGCCCGCGGTGGTTCCAGCTGTACTGGCCGTCCGAGGACCCGGTCACCGACAGCCTCGTGCAGCGGGCGGCCGACGCCGGCTACGAGGCGGTCGTGATCACGCTCGACACGCGCCTGCTCGCCTGGCGGCCCCGCGACATCGCCACCGCCTACCTGCCGTTCCTGCACGCCGAGGGGCTGGCCAACTACCTCACCGACCCCGTCTTCCAGGCGGGCGTCGCCGAACCCAACGAACACATGTCGGCCCAGCAGGCCGCGGTCATGCGCTGGATCGGCGTGTTCAGCGACCCGGGCCAGACCTGGACCCACCTGCGGGATTTCTGTGCCCGCTCGCCGCTGCCGGTCCTCGTCAAGGGCATCCAGCATCCCGACGACGCGAAGCTGGCGATCGACGCCGGGGTCGCCGGGCTGGTCGTGTCCAACCACGGCGGCCGGCAGGTCGACAACGCGATCGCCTCGTTGGACGCACTGCCCGGCGTGGTGGATGCCGTCGGCGGCGAGGTGCCGGTGCTGTTCGACAGCGGGGTGCGCACCGGTGCCGACGCGGCCGTGGCGATCGCGCTCGGTGCCAGGGCGGTGCTGGTCGGTCGGCCCTGGGTGTGGGGCCTGGCGCTGGCGGGCGCCGAGGGCGTCACGCACGTGTTCCGGTGCCTGCTCGCCGACCTCGACCTGACCATGGCGCTGGCCGGCCTGCCCTCGCTGGCCGCCCTGAACCGCGGCGCGCTGGTCGACGCCGGGTCCGTCGCGGGCTGACCCCCGGGCGCGGTTGCCGGTTCCCGCCGCAACGGCGTACCCTCCGCCGGCGCACGGAGGGATCGCATAGTCCGGCCTAGTGCGCCCGCCTCGAAAGCGGGTAGGCCCGCAAGGGTCTCGAGGGTTCGAATCCCTCTCCCTCCGCCGAGCAAGACAACCGCAGGTCCAGGCACGGATCCGGCGTCCCCGCGGCTAGCGTGCGAGGATGGATGCGGACGTGATCGTCGTGGGGGCGGGCGTCGCCGGCCTCACGACGGCACGACGGCTCGCCGATGCCGGGCGCCGGGTCCTCGTCGTCGAGG
>DATHUR010000103.1:0-9323 GCA_035462025.1 Egicoccus sp.
GGGTGTGTCACCCGCCCGTTCGCGCGCACGCGTGACACGGCGCGACCGTGCCTCGTCGTCGTGCTGACTCACCCCGGTCTCGACTCTCCGCGCCCGGTGCCTCCCGAACACCGCGACGTCCGGCCGACTCTAACCCTCGCCGTTGCCGCACGGGCCCGTTGTCGCGCACGACCTGGGCACCGGGGACGCACAACCATGCCCCGCTAGTCTCGGTCCCGGGGCAGTGACACGAGGGGGGCCGGCCGCAGTGAGAGCGAGCACCAGGCCCGTCGCCGCGGTGGTCTCCGCGGTCGTCGTGCTCGCGCTGGTGGTCCTCGGCGCCGCCGTGGGCGGCTCGTGGGAACTCGAAGACCGCGACTTCGGTGTGCCCGGCGAGCGCGAACCACCCGAGGTCTCGCCCCCAGAGCCGCTCCCCACCCTCGACTTCGACCTTCCCGAGGGCCAGCCGCTGGACTGGGGCTGGCTCGAGGCGCTGCTCCGCGTCCTGGTGGCGGTCGCCGTCCTGCTGATGCTGTGGTGGGGCTGGCAGTTGCTGCGCGACCGACTGGCGGACGCGCGCGCGGACATCCGCGCGGGTCAGGGCGGGATCGTCGCCGCCCCCGAACCCGACCTGCCGGTCCTGCGGCGCGGGGTCGCCGAAGCCCAGCGCCACCTCGACGAGGTCGCCGGGGCGGGCGACGCGGTCATCGCCGCGTGGCTCGCGCTCGAGGACGCCGCCCAGGAGTCCGGCGTGCGCCGCGCGCCGGCGCAGACACCGACCGAGTTCACCCTCGCCGTGCTCGAACGCACGACGGCCGATCCCGACGCGACCCGCGAACTGCTCGGCCTGTACCACCGCGCCAGGTTCTCCGACCAGCCCGTCGGCGACGTCGAGGTCGCCCGGGCGTCGGACTGTCTGGCCCGGCTCGCCGCGAGTTGGGCCACCGCCCACCACGAAGCGGGCGACCGCCCGTGAGCCGGGTGGCCGTGCCGTTGGTGGTCAGCGCCGTCGTGGGGCTGATCGTCGCCGGTGCTGCGTGGGCGATCGGCGTCACGCTGGTGCAGAGCGCCGTCGTCGGCGTCTGCGTCGTTGCCGTCGGTGCCGGCCGCGGCATCATCGAGGCGCAACAGGCCGCCAGCGCCGGCGACCACTGGCGCGGCAACTGGACCCTGACACAGGGCGGATCACGTCGCGACGTCCGCCAACTCGGCTGGCGCATGCGTGCCGATCGCGGCCGGGTCCACGGCGCCGCCCTGCAGCGGCTACGGCGGGTGGCCCGGTCGCGCCTCGGCCGCCACGGCATCGACCTCGACGATCCGGCCCAGGCAGCCGCCGCCGAGGCGCGGCTCGGTACCACCGCCCATCGCGTGCTGACCGCCGAGCACGGCCGCGCGGTCCGCTACGCCGCCTTCGTGCAAGCCGTCGACGCGTTGGAACGGCTGGGCGAACCCGACCGCTCGGGTGGCCCGGTCGCCGCGACGTCCCACCCGATCCCGGAGCCCCGATGACCGACACGACGACCATGCCCTCGGTGACGCCGCTGCCGACCGAGGAGGTCGCACGGCTCGGCACCGCCGTGCTGGCCGAGGTCGGCACCGCCATCGTGGGTATGGAGACCGCGCTGCGCACCGCGCTGGCGGCGATCCTGGCGAGCGGCCACGTGCTGTTCGAGGACGTCCCGGGTCTGGGCAAGACGCTCGCGGCGCGTAGCCTGGCGACCGCGCTCGGGCTCGACTTCCGCCGGCTGCAGTGCACCCCGGACCTGCTGCCCTCGGACATCACCGGCTCGCTGGTGTTCGATCCGCTCACCTCGACGTTCCAGTTCCGCCCGGGCCCGGTGTTCACGGGACTGTTCCTCGCCGACGAGATCAACCGCACCGCGCCGAAGACCCAGTCCGCGCTGCTCGAGGCGATGGCCGAGCGGCAGGTCACCGTCGAGGGCACCACCCATCCGCTCGAACTGCCCTTCCACGTCGTCGCGACCTCCAACCCGGTCGAGTACGAGGGCACCTACCCGCTGCCCGAAGCGCAGTTGGACCGGTTCATGGTGCGTCTCGCGGTCGGCTACCTCGACCGTGACGCCGAGGTCGACGTGCTCGCCCGCCGCCTCGCCCGCCGTCACGAGGAGGTCGAGGTCGCCCGCGTCGTCGACCCGCAGACCCTGCTGGCCATGCAGGCCGGGGTCGAGCACGTCGCCGTCGACCGTGACGTGCTGCGCTACTGCGTCGACCTGGCCGCCGCGACCCGGCGGCATCCGGCCGTCGAGGTGGGCGCGTCGCCGCGCGGGACGCAGGCGCTGGTGCTGGTCGCCCGCGGCGCGGCCGTGCTGGCCGGACGCGGGTTCGTCACGCCCGAGGACGTCAAGAGCATCGCCGTCCCGGCCCTGGCCCACCGGCTCACCCTGACCCCGCAGGCATGGGCCCAGGGCACCCAGCCCGAGGCGATCGTCGCGTCGCTGCTCGACGAGGTGGCCGGGCCGACCTCGGCCCCAAGCGCGCCACGCACGTGAGCAGCACCGCTCCGCAGGGCAGCGTGGTCGGGGGCTGGCGGCCGACCGGCTCGGCGCTGCCGCGGCTGTTCACCGGCGGAGCGCTGCTGTTGGCCGGGCTGCTCACGGGGCGGTTCGACGTCGCGACGCTCGGCGTCCCGCTGATGCTGTCGGTCGTGGTCGGGTTGCTGCGCCGCCCGAGGCGCGACATCGAGGTGCTGCTGGGACCGCCGCGCTACGAGACCGCGCCCGGACGGATCGCCGCGACGCTGCGGATCGACGGGGCGGCCGGCGCGGGGACGGCCGGGACGCTGGGTCCGGGTGCCGTGACGGCCCGGTTGCGGGTCGCGACACCCGGTTTCCGCGAGCGTGAGGTGCTGGTGGACGCGGCGGCGGCCCGGGAACTGCACCTGTCGGTACAGACGGTGCGGACCGGCCGGCAGCACCTGTTCCGTGTCGATCACCAGTTGCGCGGCGCCCACGTCGTGCTACGCGCCCAGATCGACTGGGTCGGGCCGGTCCCGCTGGTCGTGTTGCCCAAGCCGGCGCTGCTCGGCCCGGTCCCGCTACCGCACCGGCTGCAGGGGCTGACAGGTTCGCACCGCTCGGTCCGGGCCGGCGACGGCGGCGAGTTCCGCGACCTCGCCGAGTTCGCGCCCGGCGACCGGTTGCGCCGCATCGACTGGAAAGCGACCGCCCGGCGGGGGACCGGCCACGGGACGGGCACGACGACGCTGTTCGTGCGGCGGACGTTCGCGACGGCGGACGCGCACGTGATGCTGGTGCTCGACGCCCGCGACGAGGTCGGCCCCGACGTCGCCGGCTGGGACTTCGGGCGGGTCCTCCCTCACGAGTCGACCTCGTTGGACCTCGCCCGCCGGGCGGGCACCTCCCTGGCGCGCCGCTACCTCGACCAGGGCGACCGGGTCGGGCTGGCCGAGGTGGGACGTCCCCGCTGGCTGCGTCCCGCCGGTGGCCGCCGGCAACTGACCCAGATCGTGCACCACCTGGCCCTGGCCGAGCCCGACGGCGAACCCGCACAGAAGGTCGCCGTGCCGCACCTGCCCTCCGGCGTGCTGGTGGTGGTGCTGTCGACCTTCCTCGACGACGTCGCCGTCGACCTCGCGGTCGGCTGGCGGTTCACCGGACATCGGGTGGTCGCCGTCGACGTGCTGCCGCGGCTCGACCTCGACTACCTCGAACCGCGGCAACTGACCGCCCACCGGTTGGTGGCGATGGAGCGCGACGAACGCCTGCATGCGTTGACCGCGGCCGGCGTCGAGGTCGTCCGCTGGGATCAGCCCCCGGGCGGCGTCCGGGTCGAGGCGGCGCTGGCCACGATGGCGCGGACGCGGCGGGCGGGCCGATGAACCGCCTCGAACTGGTGCTCGAGCCCGTTCGGCGGCTGCTGCTCGTCGGGCGGCGGCCGGTCCCGCCGCCGCGGGTCGAGGTCGCCACCGGCTCGTACGTGTCGGCGTGGCTGCTGCGGCTGGTCGTGGTCGGTCCGCTGGTCGGGTCCGTGGCGCTGGTCGCTCGGTCCCAGGGTGTCTGGCTGGTCGCGCTGGTGCTGCTGGTCGGCGCCGCGGCTCGGCCTGACGGGCTGGCACCGTCGCTGCTGGCCGGCATGGTCGGCGTGCTGCTGGTCACGGCGCCGGCCGCCCCGTTCCACCCGCGCGTGTTCGCGTTGGTGTTCATGGTCCACCTCGCGCTCGAGTTGGGCGCGTTGGTCGGCCCGTTGCCGTTCGAGGCACGGGTCGAGTGGCGGGTGCTCGGGCGTGGCGCCCCGGGTTTCCTCGCGATCCAGGCCGTTGCGCAGACCCTGGCCCTGCTTGGCGCCTGGGCGACGGGCCAGCCGCCGGCGATGCCGTGGCTGCCACTGATGGCCGCCGCCGCGCTGGCCGTGCTGACCTGGTCGGTCACCGCGAGGCTGCGGGAGTCGCTCTGACGAGGTCAGCGGTTGCGGCCCCGTGCGAGCACCGGGAGGAGGGCGACGACCTCGCCGGCGCGCGTCAGCAGCAGTTCGTCGGTGAGGTTGACGACCGGGCACGCGTGGTTGGGCACGACCGCGACGACGTCGCCGACGCGCGGCGGGGGAGTGTCGTCGGCCAGGTCGAGCACCGCGTGGTGGTCGTAGACCGACCGGATCACGGCGCCGGGCAACTGCGGCACGACGCCGTGCCCGGCGAGCCAGTCCGGCTTGTCCTTGGCCAGCATCTTGGCGCCCGCGTCGAGGACGCAGCGGCCCGGGACCGAGGTGCTCACCACCGTTGCGGCGACGGCCAGGGCGAGCGTCGACGGGTCCGAGCCGCCGAGGTTGGCCTGCTGCCGGTCGCCGAACACGTAGGTGCCCGGCCGCTCCTCGGTGACCGGATCCGCGGCGGACGCCACGGCCGTAGGTGTCGAACCGGCACTGACCACGGCAACCTCGAAGTCCGCGTCGCGGAGCGCGCGGAGGGCCGCGCCGAGCGTCGAGCCCTCGTCCGCGGCGGCGCCGGCCACCCGGTCCGGGCCGCGGTAGGCGTGCCCGCCGTGGGTGAACACGCCGCGCAGCGTCAGGCCGGTGTCGGTCACCGCCCGGGCCACCTCGACGATCCGGTCGGCGTCCGTGCCGGTGCGGCCCTCGCCGGAGTCCACCTCGATCAGCACGTCGGGCCGCGCCGACGAGCCGGCAACGGCGCGGCCGAGTTGCTGCACGCCCTCGACGGCGTCCGCGCCGACCGCGAGACGCAGGCGTCCGGCCAGGTCCTGGAGACGTCGGGCCTTGTCGCCCACCGCCCACAGCGGGTAGGCGACGAACACGTCCTCGATGTTCGCGTCGGCCATGACCTCGGCCTCGCCGAGCGTCGCGACGGTGATGCCGACCGCGCCGGCCCCGAGCTGGCGGGTGGCGAAGAACGGGCTCTTGTGCGTCTTCGCGTGGGGGCGCAGCGCGACGCCGCGCTCGTCGAGGTGCGCCTGCATCCGGGCGATGTTGGCGTCCACGCGGTCGAGGTCGACCACGACGACCGGCGTGTCCAGCCCCTCGGGCAGCGCCGGAGCGGACAACGTGCGGTCGATGTCGGTGAGGTGGTCCATCCGTCAATCCCAGGCGAGGTCGCGTAGCACGGTCGTGAGCGCGTCGACGCCTGCGAGGCAGTCGGTCTCCTCGGCGAACTCGTCGGGGGCGTGCGAGACGCCGGTGGGGTTGCGCACGAACAGCATGGCTGCAGCTACCCCGAAGGAAGCGAGGATGCCGGCGTCGTGGCCGGCACCGGTCGGCAGCACGGGAACGCCACCGAGCGCGGTCATGAGCCGGTCGCGCAGCACCGGTTCGAAGTCGACCCGGGCGGTCCACGACTCCTCGTCGGCCTCGACGCCGACCGCGGCGGCGATGTCGGCGACCACGGCCCTCACGGTTTCGTCGTCGTCCGCGCGGGCATCCACCCAGGCCTGCACCCGCGAGGGGATCGCGTTCACGGCGTTGGGTTCGACCCGCACCTTGCCGACCGTGGCGACCGCACCGCGGCGCCGCGCAGCATCGCGTGCGGCCAGCACCAGGCGGGCCTGCGCCAGCATCGGGTCGTCGCGGTCGTCGAGGCGGGTCGTGCCCGCGTGGTCCGGTCGGCCGACGAGGTCGAACCGCCAGCGGCCGTGCCCGCGGATCGCCGACGCCACGCCGACGGGCGCGTCGAGATCGACCAGCCCACGGCCCTGTTCGACGTGGAGTTCGACGAACGTGCCGATCGCGCCGAGCGCTGCGGGGTCTGCTCCGAAGGAATCGACGTCACGGCCGGCGGCCCGCAGCGCCTCGGCCTGGGTCACGCCGTCGTCGTCGCGCAGCGCCAGTGCGCGGTCGGGTGCCAGCGCACCGGTCAACAGCCGCGAGCCGCCGCACGCGATGCCGTAGCGGCCGCCTTCTTCGTCGGAGAACGCGACCACCGCGATCGGGCGGTCGGGCATCGTGCCGGCCTCGAGCAGGCGATCCACGGCGAGGAATCCCGACACGACGCCGAGCGGCCCGTCGAACGCGCCGCCGGACGGCACCGAGTCGAGGTGGCTGCCCGTCACGACCGCGTCGCCGGCGGTCGGGTCGCCCCACCACGCCCACAGGTTGCCGGCGCGGTCCTCGCGCACGCCCATGCCGCGGTCGTTGGCCTGCTGGACGAACCATTCGCGCAGCGTCAGGTCCGCGTCCGACCACACGAACCGCCGGTACCCGCCGGCGCGCGCACGGCCGATGTCGGCCAGGTCGCTCCACATCCCGTCGAACGTCTGCTGCGAATGTCGCGCCACGTGCCCTCCCGGCTCCTCCGGACGAGCCTACGGCGCACGGTCGAACCTCGGCGCCACCGGCACTCGTCCGGGCCGACCGTGCCGCCCGAGGTCCCCGTGCCGCACGCAGCACGCATGCGCGGTCGCTGCTGCCCAAACATCTAGGTGCCTCAGTAGGGTTCCGCGGGGAGCGGACCGTCGGGGGACGGTGTGGGGGGGAGGGGCAATCGTGAAGACGTCCACGTTGTTGCCGGTGCTGCGGGTTCCGGCGGTGATCGGGCTCCTGGCCGCCATCGGCTGGCTGACCGACGCGCTGGCGCGACAACTCATGCGCCTCGAGTTGGACGGGATCTGGCGTGCCTGGGCCCCCGTCGCGCTGCTCGGCGCAGTGACGGCGGCGGTGGTGCTGGCCGGCCGGCAGCAGCGGCATCCGCCGGCGGTCCTCGTCGTCGAGGCCGTCGTGGCCGCCGTGCTCGGCTTCATGGCGCCGGTGCAGTGGATCTACTGGTTCGGCTTCGGTGGTGTGTCCGAGTACCTCTCGACGGTGCCCCTGGGCCACGTGCAGCCGCTGGCCATCGTCTGGTTCGTCACTGCCGTCGGGACGGCATGGCGGCAGCGGTCCGGTGACGCCACGTCGCCTCGGTCACCTGTGGTGGGCACCGATGACGGCCTGGCGTCACCGTGACGGGCTCGCGTCACCGCGCGACGCGGTCTGTGCCTACGACGCCGAGGTGGCGGCCGGGACGCAGTCGGGGCAGCGGGCGCGGAAGGTGACCTCGACGGCGAGCAACTCGAAGCCGTGGTGCTGGTCCTCGGGCAGGCGCGGGTCGTCGGCGATGACGTCGAGCATCCGCCCACACGACACGCACACCAGGTGGTGGTGGCGCTCCTCGACGTTGGGGTCGTAGCGCTTGCGGCCGTCGGCGTGGGTCATCTCGAGCAGCTCGCCCATTCCGACCAGTTCGTTGAGCGTGTTGTAGACCGTCGCGCGGCTGACCTCGGGCAGGACCGCGCGCGAGCGCTCGTACACCTCGTCCGCGGTCAGGTGGACGTGCTCGCCGGCCAGCGTCTCGGCGATGACACGACGCTGCGCCGTCAGACGCCACTCGCGGTTTCGAAGGCGGGTCACCAGCGGTTCCACAAGAGGTTCCTCACGCCGGTCGGTCAGGGCAATCGGGATGGAACGCTACCAGATGCCATCGGCGTCGAAGCGCAGGTTGCCTCCACGGTTGGAACTGTTCTAAGTTCGCTCCATCGCACCGCCTGACCCGGCCGGCCTCGTCCCAAGGCCCGGCGATCCAGGACCTTCGAGGAGCACAACGTGTCCGACCAAAAGCCCAGGAGCCGCGAGTGGGCCGCCCGCACGACGCCCAGCCTGCAGGGCAACGAGCACTGGTGGCCCGACCAGCTCAACCTCAACATCCTGCACCAGAAGCACCCGGGCTCGAGCCCCTTCGGTGAGGACTTCCGCTACGCCGAGTCGTTCTCGCAGCTCGACGTCGAGGAACTGAGCCGCGACGTCGACGCGCTGATGACCGACTCGCAGGACTGGTGGCCCGCCGACTGGGGTCACTACGGCCCGTTCTTCATCCGCATGTCGTGGCACGCGGCGGGCACCTACCGCGCCGTCGACGGCCGCGGTGGTGGCGGCACCGGTGCACAGCGCTTCGCGCCGCTCAACAGCTGGCCCGACAACGGCAACCTCGACAAGGCGCGCCGCCTGCTGTGGCCGATCAAGCAGAAGTACGGCGAGAAGCTGTCCTGGGCCGACCTGCTGGTGTTCGCCGGCAACCGCGCGCTCGAGACCATGGGCTTCAAGACCTTCGGCTTCGGCTTCGGTCGCTCCGACATCTGGGCACCCGAGGACGACATCTACTGGGGCCCCGAGAACGAGTGGCTGTCGACCAACGACGACCGCTACACCGGCACGTTCGAGGACGGCAGCCGCACGCTCGACAACCCGCTCGCCGCGGTCCAGATGGGCCTGATCTACGTCAACCCCGAAGGTCCCAACGGCATCCCGGACGCGGCCAAGTCGGCGCACGACGTGCGTGAGACGTTCGCCCGCATGGGCATGAACGACCGCGAGACGGCGGCGCTGACCATCGGTGGGCACACCTTCGGCAAGATGCACGGCAACGGCCCCGCCGACGCGGTCGGGGGCGCGCCCGAGGAAGCCAAGATCAACGAGATGGGGATCGGCTGGGCGAACAAGCACGAGACCGGCCTTGGCGAGTACACCATCACGTCGGGACTCGAAGGTGCCTGGACCCCCACGCCCACGACGTGGGACCACAGCTACCTCAAGACGATCTTCGCGCACGAGTGGGAGGTCAAGAAGTCGCCCGCCGGTGCGAACCAGTGGGAGCCCGTCGAGGTCAAGGACGGCTTCTGGGTCCCCGACGCCCACGTCCCGGGCAAGATGAACCCGCCGGTCATGACCGCCGCCGACATGGCGATGATCGTCGATCCGGACTACCTCGAGATCTCCAAGGAGTTCCACGACCACCCCGAGCGGCTCGAGGACGAGTTCGCCCGTGCTTGGTACAAGCTCCTGCACCGTGACATGGGCCCGAGCGCCCGGTACCTCGGCCCCCAGGTGCC
>DATHUR010000104.1:0-12887 GCA_035462025.1 Egicoccus sp.
CCGCGCCGGTGACCACGTTGGGCCCCGAGGTCGAGACCCACGCCGCCTTCCCGGCCAAGACCAACGTCGAGTTCGCCCAGGTCGTCGCCGTCGCCGGCCGACGCGGCGGCGGCCGGGTCGAACGGGACGTCGGCCGGAACGAAGATCGGCGGGCCCATGTCCACCTCGACGTCGGCCACCGTGCCGTCGTCGTGACGGCCCACGATGCGGACGGGCTTCGGGCCGGACCGGGTGCCGATGACGACGGTGCCGTCCTCGCCCGGCGTCACCAGGCCGTGGTCGACCGCGTACTTGGCCGTGACCCGCACGCCGTTGCCGCACATCTCGACGATCGAGCCGTCGGCGTTGCGGTAGTCCATGAATATCTGGCCGGGTCCCCCGTCCGGTGTCGCGCCGCCGATGCGGATGACGCCGTCGGCCCCGATGCCGCGTCGGCGGTCGCACAGGGCGCGCACGAGGTGCGCCGACACCTCGAGGCGGTCGTGCGGATCGGCGAGGACGACGAAGTCGTTCGCGGTGCCGTGGGCCTTGGTGAACTCCATGAGGGCGAGGGTACGCGCACGTTTTCGTCCTCGACACCCCTCTCGGTACCCGTCGTGGACAACCGTCCTGCTTCACTGCCACATCGCTTCGGCAGGGGACGGTCGCGCGGATGGCCGGGTCACGTCGTCCTGCCCGTGTACGAAGGGCACCTGGTGCGGTGGTTCAAGCGGATCGTGTTGGGACTGGTCGGCCTGCTGGTGGTGCTGCTGATCGTCGGCAGCGTCACCGGGATCTGGATGGTCCGGCGCTCGTTCCCGGACGTCGACGGTGAACTGGCGGTGCCGGGTCTGCAGGCCGAGGTCACGGTCCATCGCGACGCCTACGGGGTCCCGACCATCGTCGGGCAGACCGCTACCGACCTGTTCCGGGCCCAGGGCTTCGTCCACGCCCAGGACCGCTACTGGGAGATGGACTTCCGCCGGCACGTGACCGCCGGGCGCATCGCCGAGTTGTTCGGCGAGAGCCAGGTCGAGACCGACGCCTTCGTGCGCACGCTCGGCTGGCGGCGGGTCGCCGAGGCCGAACTCGACCTGCTCGACGGGCAGACCCTCACGATGCTCGAGGCGTACGCCGAGGGCGTCAACGCCTGGGTGGGCGACAAGCGCGGCAGCGCCCTGTCGCTCGAGCACGGCCTGCTGCCGGTCGCCGGCGCGCGCGGCTACGAGCCCGAGCCCTGGACGCCGCTGGACTCGGTCGCGTGGCTCAAGGCCATGGCGTGGGACCTGCGCTCCAACCTCGAGGACGAACTGCTGCGCGGTCGCTTGCAGACGGTCGACCTCGGCGAGGGCCGCGACTGGACCGACCTGTTCCCCGGGTTCCCCTACGACCGGCACGAGACCATCCTCGACGGGGCGGACCTCGAGGCCGCCGCGGCGTACGGCGGCGCCGCGGACACGGAACACACCGATACCGACGCCGACGAAGGTGACGCGACCGAGGACGCCGAGGGTGCCGCCTACGACGCCGCGCTCGACCGGGCCCAGCAGGCGCTGCTGGCCGCCCCGAGCGTGCTGGCCAACGGCGCCGACGAGGGCATCGGCTCGAACTCGTGGGTGATCGCGCCCGAGCGGTCCGCCACGGGTGGCGCGCTGCTCGCCAACGACCCCCACCTCGGCGCCGGCCAGCCGTCGCTGTGGTACCAGGTCGGCCTGCAGTGCGCGGAGGTCACCGAGGACTGCCCGTTCCACGTCGCCGGGTTCTCGTTCGCGGGTGTGCCGGGCATCGTGATCGGCCAGAACGCGCGGATCGCGTGGGGGTTCACCAACCTCGGTCCCGACGTCGCCGACCTCTACGTCGAGCAGGTGCGTGACGGGCAGTACCTCACCGAGGACGGCTGGCAGGACCTCGAGATCATCGAGGACACGCTGAAGGTCGCCGGCGGCGACGACGTGCCGTTGACCATCCGCGCGACCCGCCACGGACCGCTGTTCAGCGACGTGTCCGAGGCGGGCGGGCAGATCGCGCACGGCCCCGTCGGGGCCCACGGCAACGAGGACGAAGCCGAGGACGGCGTCGAGTTCGAGGTGGCGCTGCGCTGGACCGCGCTGGATCCGGGCCGCACCATGGACGCGGTGGCCGGCTTCATGCAGGCGGCCGACTTCGACGACTTCCGCGAAGCCGCGTCGCTGTTCGAGGTGCCGAGCCAGAACCTGGTCTACGTCGACGTCGACGGCCACATCGGCTACCAGGCGCCGGGCAAGATCCCGGTGCGCAGTGCGGCCAGCGACGGCACCCAGCCGGTCCCCGGCTGGACCGGCGAGCACGGCTGGGAGCGCTTCCTCGACTTCGAGGAGTTGCCGTTCACGTTCGACCCGGCCGACGGCGAGATCATCACCGCCAACCAACCGGTGCTGCCCGAGGGCGCCGAGCCGTTCCTGAGCCGCGACAACGACATGGGCCACCGCGCCCAGCGCATCCACGACCTGCTCGGCGAGCGTGAGCAGTTGACCCTCGACGACCTGGCCGCCGTGCAGATGGACAACCACAACACCAACGCCGAGGTGCTGGTCCCCCACCTCGTCGACCTCGAGGTCGACGACGGCGTCGAGCAGGCGCAGGAGGTGCTGCGTGGCTGGGACCTGCAGGACCACGCCGACAGCGCCGGTGGCGCGGTGTTCAACGCCTTCTGGCGTCACGCCCTGCAGCGGATCTTCCACGACGAGTTGCCCGAGTGGGCGCTGCCCTCGGGCGGTTCGGACTGGTGGGAGCTGGTACGCGAACTGGTCGTCGACCCCGAGGCGGCGGGGTGGGACGATCGGACCACAGACGCGGTCGAGACCCGCGACGAGGTGCTGGCGGCCGCGCTGGCCGACGGGCACGCCGAGGTGGTCGACCGCTTCGGCGAGGATCCCGAGGACTGGCGCTGGGGCGCGATGCACACCCTGACGTTGACCCACGCCACGTTCGGCGAGTCGGGCATCGCGCCGGTCGAGGCGCTGTTCAACCGGGGACCGCTCGAGACCTCCGGCGGCACCGGCATCCTCAACGCCAATGGCTGGAACGCGGCCGAGGGCTACGAGGTGAACTGGGTCCCGTCGATGCGCTACCTCGTCGACGCCTCCGACCTGGACGCCGGCCGGTGGATCCACCTGACCGGGCAGTCGGGCCGCCCGTTCCACGGCCACTACACCGACCAGTCCGAACTGTGGCGTGACGGCGAGACGATCCCACTGCCATTCAGCGCCGACGCCGTCGAGGCCGCCGCGGAGAACACCCTGATCCTCACCCCCGCCGACTAAGCCGCCGAGTCAGGTCCCGGCGACCATGAGGTGGTAGCCGGCATCGTAGGTGTCGACGTCGGCCAGTTCACGGTTTCGCCGCTCCCACGTGCCGTCGGTCAGATCACGACGCAGGTGCGCCATGGCACGATCGACCACCGCCGGATCCATGAGGTCGAAGACCGACATGTTGGCACGCACGGCAGGGTCGAGGTAGGCCGCCGGGCGGGCCCAGAAGGCCGTCAACATCCCGTCGCGCATGTCCCGGGGTACCGGCAGCGGACGCGTCCGGAGCTCCCCGAGGGTCCGCGCGATCCGCGCGGCGTCCGGTAGGCGGTTGGCATCGACGTCGGCGATGCGCGGGAGGTAGTCGCGATGCAGCCAGAAGTGATTGAGAGCCGCCGGATCGAAGGTCAGAATGATCTGGCGGCGCGAGACCCGGCGAAGTTCACCGAGCCCTGCTTCCAGGTCGGTCCAATGGTGGATCGTGAGTACGGCGGTTGCGGCGTCGAAGGTGCCGTCGCCGAACGGCAACTGCTCGGCGACTGCCTGGATCACGGGCGCGGCCCCGGCGGGGCGCTGGCCGATCATCGTCCACGACGGTTCCACGGCAACGACGTTCCGGTCGGCTGGCTCGTACGAGCCGGCGCCGGCGCCGACGTTGACCACCCGGACCGCATCGCCAAGCTCCTCGTCGAGGGCTGCCATCCACCGTGGATCGGTCGTCCGGCGGGAGGCATAGCCCCTGCCGATACGGTCGTAGACGGGCTCGGTGCGATCGGATTCAGTGTCCATGCACCACGACGATAGGCGGGCGCACCAGCCCGAGACGGACGACGGCGACGAGGTCGTTGCCGACGACGGATGCCGGCTGGCGACAAGGCTGTCGGGGCCGGTGGACGGCGAGCCCGTCGTGCTGCTGCACGGAGGTCCGGGCCTGCCCGATTACCTCGGTGACCTGGCCGCCCTGCTCGACGATCGCTACCGCGTCCACCGCTACGACCAGCGAGGCGCCGGCAGATCCGCTCGGCGCCGGCCCTGGACGACGGCCCGGTTCCTCTCCGATCTCGAGGCGCTGCGACGGGCGTGGGGCATCGAGCGGATGCACCTCGTCGGCCACTCGTGGGGCGCCGCGCTGGGACTGCGGTTCGCGCTGGCGCACCCCCGGCGGGTTGCGACGCTCACCTACCTGTCGGGGGTCGGTCTGGAGTGGGGGCTGTGGAAGGCCACCTTCCACAGCGAGCACGACTCCCGACTGGACCCCGGACAGCGGCAGCTGGCCCGTGAGCTGGCTGCGCTGGAGGACCCGAGCGTCGCGCAGGATGCCGCCCGGCTCGAGGTGCTGCTCGCCGCGGACTCGCTCGATCCCGCCCCACATGCCGTCGCGATCACGCGGATGGCTCGGCAGCTGGCCGAGGCAGGGGTCAACTGGCAGCTCAACCAGGAGCTCGGTCCCGACCTCGACGCTGACGACGCTGATTATCGCGGCCTGGACGTCCCGGTGCTGGTCGTCCACGGTCGCCACGATCCTCGGCCGGCAGCCGCGGTTGCGTCGCTGGTCGAGACACTGCCCCGGGTCCACCAGGTTCTGCTCGACGGCGGACATGAACTATGGATCGATGCGCCGGATGAGCTGCGCACCCAGATCGTGCGTCACATGGAGGTCACGCGCGGCCCCAGGTGGTGAGGACGCTGGCGGGTTCGGTCGGGGTGCAGCGAGGGTCGGCGCGGAACCAGCTGCGCTGCCGCTTGGCGTAGTTCCAGGTCCGCTTCGCGATCGCGTCGACCAGGCCCTCGAGCGGCGCCTGCCCGTCGAGGACCGCGGCCGCCTCGGCGTAGCCGATGGCCTTCGCCGACGTCGTCGACAGGCCGGGGCCGTCGCGCAGCCTCGCGACCTCGTCGAGGAGACCGGCGGCGACCATCGCGCGCGACCGTGTCGCGATGCGGGCACGCAGCGCCTCAGCCGGTGGTTCGAGGTAGGCGACCTGCAGGCCGGGATAGATCGACTCGTAGGTGCGCCAGGCCGCCGCGAAGGCCGAGAACGGCTCGCCCGTGAGTTCGATCACCTCGAGAGCGCGGACGGTGCGGCGGACGTTCTCGGGCTCGATCCGGGTCGCAGCCTCCGGGTCGAGGTCGACGAGGCGCGCATGGGCCTCGGCCGGACGCTCCCACCACTCGCTCTCGAGCCGCGCCCGGACATCCGGATCCGTCGGTGGGAACCGCAGGTCGTCGACCACAGCGCGGAAGTACAACCCGGAGCCACCGACCAGCAGCGGCGTGGCGCCACGCCCTGCGACCTCGGCGATGGCGGCACGGATCTCACGCTGGAACCACGCGACGGTTGCGTCGTCGGACGGTTCGCGCAGGTCGAGGCCGTGGTGGGGTACCTCAGCGCGTTCCTCGGCGGTCGGCTTCGCGGTCCCGATGTCCATGCCGCGGTAGAGCGTGAACGCATCGACGGCCACCAGTTCGGTCGCGTTGCCGCCCGCGATGCGTGCCCGGGCCACGTCGAGGGCCAGGCTCGACTTCCCGCTGGCCGTGGGACCGACGATGGCGAGAACGCGGCCGTCCATTCCGGGCGTCACGCCGACAGGTCGTAGGCGACGACCCGCCCCACGCAGGCGACGCGGAGATAGTCGACCGTGCCGAACGCGCCGCGGTCGGTGCCCGTGGCGAGCATCACCGCCAACGGCGCCCACCCGGCCGCGCCGTGGTCACCGGCCTGCGTCGGCCCGAGCGCCGCCATCGCGGCGGCGTCGCCCGCTTCGAGCGCAGCGACGACGTCGGCGTCGAACCCACGTGCTTGCGCCAGGGGGTGGTTGCCGTGCTCGCCGTCGAGCAGCACCGCCAGTTCGCCCGCCGCCACGATCGCCACGCTGCGCTGCGTGGCCTGGGCCGCCCCGACGATGCCTGCGGCGACCGCTTCCAACGCCTCGACGCCGGCCGCCCTCGGCACCGTGACCGGCATCGTGCAGGCATCCGGCTGCACGGCGTTGACCAGCAGCGCCAGCACGGCGAGCGGGCCATCGAGAAAGTCGTCGCGTACCCGTGGGAACTGGCCGCGGGACGACAGGGCCGCCAGCATCTGTTCGTCGTGCTGCAGTTCGGCGCGGACGTAGGGCTGCTCGCCGGCGACCAGCGTGACCGCGGACGCATCGTGGACGAGCGCCTCGTCGCCGGCGGCGAGCAGGACGAAGGAATCGACGGTCGGCAGCGAGGTCAGTGCCCGGTCCACCGACGCACGCAGGGCACGGAAGCCGGGGTCGTTCGGATGCGTGAACAGACCCGTAGCCGTCGGCAGGACCGCCCGGCCGGTGATCGTCACCGGCCGGCCGGTGCGGCGAGCACCGGCAGTTGCAGACCGGCGGCACCCGGTGTCGGCGTGGCGTCGAGCGGCATGGCGTGCGTCTCGCCGCGAGCCATCGCCGCGCCGGCGGCGCGCCCCGCCGCCGTACGCCGCACCACGGCGGCCGTGCCGCCGAGGGCGTAGTTGGCTGTGGCGTCGGTCACCTCGACGGACACGAGATCGCCGGGCGCGAAGGCGGGGTCGGTGCCCTCGCCTGCGGCCGGAGCCGGGAAGTGGACGAGGTGGTTGCCGCGCGTGCGGCCCGACCAGCGGCTCGGGTCGGTCTTCGAGGGCGACTCGACCAGCAGATCCTGGGTCGTGCCGAGCAGACGCTGGTGGGCGGCCAACGACTGGGCGCGGGTGAGCGCCTCGAGCCGGCCGTAGCGCTCGCGTACGACGTCGGCGGGGACGAACTCGTCGACCAGTTCGGCGGCCGGCGTGCCCGGCCGCGGCGAGTACTGGAACGTGAAGGCCTGGTCGAATCCGACCTGCGCCACCACGTCGAGGGTCGCCTGGAAGTCCTCGTCGGTCTCGCCCGGGAAGCCGACGATGATGTCGGTGGTGAGCGCGGCGTCGGGCATCAGCGCGCGGGTCTTCTCGATCAGCGCGAGATAGCGGCGCGAACGGTACGAGCGGCGCATCAGCCGCAGCACCCGGTCCGAGCCCGACTGCAGTGGCAGGTGCAGGTGGTGACAGACGTTGGGCGTCTCGGCCATCGCCTGCAGCACCTCGTCGGTGAAGTCGCGCGGATGCGGCGAGGTGAACCGGACCCGTTCGAGGCCGTCGACCCGGCCGAGTTCGCGGAGCAGTTCGGCGAACTGGGACTTGCCCGCGAGGTCGCGGCCGTAGGAGTTGACGTTCTGCCCGAGCAGGGTCACCTCGACGACGTCATCGGCGACGAGCGAGCGGATCTCGTCGACGATCTCGCCGATGCGGCGGGAGCGTTCGGGGCCGCGCAGGCTCGGCACGATGCAGAAGGTGCAGCTGTTGTTGCAGCCGACCGCGATGGACACCCAGGCGTGATGGCGCACCGAACGCTTCGCCGGTAGTGCCGACGGGAAGGTCTCGAGCTGTTCGATGAGTTCGACGACCGGGATCGCGGCCGAGTCGGCCTGTGCCAGCAGCTGTGGCAGGTCGGGCAGGTTGTGGGTGCCGTAGACGACGTCGACCCACGGCGCCTTCTCGGCGACCGTCGCGCCGTCCTTCTGGGCGAGGCAGCCGCCGACCACGATGGTGAGGTCGCTGCCCTCGCGGCGCCGTTCGTCCTTGAGGCCCTTGAGGTGGCCGAGGGTGCCGTACAGGCGGTTGTCGGCGTTCTCGCGCACGGCACAGGTGTTGAGCAGGACGAGGTCGGCCGCCGACTCGTCGACGGCACGCCGGTAGCCCAACGTCTCGAGCATGCCAGCGGCACGCCCGGAGTCGTGCTCGTTCATCTGGCACCCGAACGTGCGGATGAAGTAGGTCTTGGCCACGCTGCCCACTATCGGTCGGACTTGTAGCTTCCGGAGGGTACGGAACCCGGCGGCGTGGCGGCGACCGTGATCAGGGGGCGCCGTCGCCGCCCTCGCGGGCCGTGGTCAGCCGCTTTCGGTCCTGGTGGTGCTCGCGCGCACCCTCGTCGCGGTAGGTCCCGCGGCCGCTCGCCACGAAGGCGACCAGCAGGATCCCGGGCACGACCGCGGACATGACGTCGCCGGGGACCGTGACGAAGAACACGACCAGTCCGGCGAGCAGGGCGAAGCCGAACCAGGCGCGCCGCTGCGACCGGCCGGCGAACAGGGCGAGCGATGCGACGAGGACCGGCACACCGACGATCATCCAGGCCTGTGCGACGTCCATGGCGCCTCCTCGGGTCCCGTCCGCGTTCGCGCCGGGCAGGCTAGCCGACGCGTCCCGCGGACTTCCCGGTCGACGAATCAGGTGAGGTACTTGCGCAGACGGCTCTTCGCGTCCTTGCCGGGGTGCGGGGCGGCGGGGTTCTCGTGCAGCGTGTCGCCGTACTCCTGGCTGTAGGGCAGGCCGTAGTAGAGGAACAGTTCGGCCTCGTCGCCTGGCGAGAGCTGCGCGTCACCGTCGTCGTCGAGTGTCGGCGCCCCGTTGACCCGGTCCTTGCCGTACGGGACGTGGAAGCCGTCGTCTTCGACGGTTGCGTCCCGCAGCGGCACGAAGGCGCGGCGGTTGCCGAGCAGCCCGGTCTTGACGAGCGCGAAGGTGGGCTCGTCGGTGCGGTCGTCGACGTAGACCGTCTCGACCTTTCCCAGCGAGTGACCGCCCTCGCCGTGGAGCTTGGTACCGATCAGGCCTTCGATGTCGTCGTGGCTGATCACGGCTGGTCCTCCCCGTGTTCGAGCAGCGCGTCGTCGGCGTTGCTGACCGGCGATCCGAGGCGACGCAGCCGCAGGCGTTGCGCGGTGCTGACCTGGGGGCCGTCCAGCGTCGGGTCGATGCCCTGGTCGGCGATCAGGTCGGCGCCGGACGGAAGCGCGTCGTCACCCGTGGCGGGCGTCGCGTCCGTGGACGTCGTGTCGCCGACGACCGCGGGGATCCCGTAGTAGCGGTACAGCGCGAGTTCCTGGGCCGCGTCGAGGTCATCGTTCGCATCGAGGTCCGGCGCGTCCTTGACCCGGTCGGCCGGATAGGCGACGTGAAGTTCGTGGTCGCGGAAGCTCGCGTCGACGAGCGGCACGAACGACGCCCGGCCACCGAACAGGCCGCCTTTCACCAGGGCGAACGTGCCGTCGTCGGACTCGTTGTCGACGAACACGGCGTCGACGGTGCCCAACTTCTCGCCGTCGCGGTCGTAGGCGGTGGCACCGGCGAGTTGGTACAGATCCTGCGTGCCCAGCATCGGCATCCCCGATCAGGTGGGTGGTCGATGCTCACCCAACCGCACCGCGGCGCCGGCGGCAGGCGGCGACCGCCGCCGTGCGTCGGGGGCCGGACAACGGGTCAGTGGCCGGCGGTTCGTTGCGCGTCGCGGGCGGTGAAAACGGCCTCGCGGGCCACCTTGCGGGCCAGCCCTTCGGGATAGCCACGCCGCACGACGAACGCGGCGACGCGGCGATAGGCGGCCTCGGGCGCGAGCGCGGTGCAACGCTGCGCCTTCTCGGTCGCCAGCGCGTACGCGGCAGCCTCGGGGTCCTCGCGTTCGGTCGACGCCAGTGCGGCATCGAGGAGGTCGTCGCCGAACCCCCGCTCGCGCAGATCACGCCTGATGCGGGCCGGGGCATGGCCCTTGCTGCGCCGTTCGTCGACCAGCGCCGCGACCATCGCGGCGTCGTCGACCAGACGCTCGCGCCGGGCGCGTTCCAGTGCCTGCTCGATCACCGGGGCCGGCGTGTCGCGGTCGGTCAGCTTGGCGCGCAGCCGCGCCTCGCTCTGTGGCGTCATGCTGGTCGAGCGGCGCAGGAACGCCACCGCCTCGGCGACGTCGTCCTCCATGCGGTGGGCCTGGGGATGGGGCGTCGCCGCAGGCTCGTCGGCCCGCCGCACGGCCGCGTCCATGGCGTCGGCCGCGAGCCGCATCGCCTCGCGGCGGCTGGGTTCGGGCGCCTGGTCCGCGTGCGTGCCGACCTGCGGACCGGTCGGCGTGTCGGCGGCAGGTCCTGGGGGCGGCGGCGCGGGCGCTGCCTCGGCCGGGGGGTCGGGCGGCGTGAGCGGAACCCGGATCGGATCGCGTTCGATCCCGCGTTGCGCCAGCCAGGCTTCGGCATCCCGGAACGGCGTGCCGTCGCTCACGCGCTCGCCCTTTCCCCGTCGTCGGTCGTCGGTCGTCGCGGCGGCTCAGTCGTCGAGGTCGGCCTCGTCGTCGAAGGGGACCTCGTCGGCGGCCAGCGGGTTGACGCCGAGCTTGTCCTTGACCTTCTTCTCGATCTCGGCGGCGATGTCGACGTGCTCCTTGAGGAAGTTTCGGGCGTTCTCCTTGCCCTGCCCCAACTGCTCGCCGTCGTAGGTGTACCAAGCACCCGCCTTGCGGATGATGGACTCCTCGACGCCGACGTCGATCAGCGAGCCCTCCTTGGAGATGCCCTCGCCGTAGAGGATGTCGAACTCGGCCTGGCGGAACGGCGGTGCGACCTTGTTCTTGACCACCTTGACACGGACCCGGTTGCCGACCGCGTCGGTGCCGTCCTTCAAGGTCTCGATGCGACGCACGTCGAGCCGCACCGAGCTGTAGAACTTCAGCGCCCGCCCTCCCGGCGTGGTCTCGGGCGAGTTGTGCACCACCACGCCGTCGGCGAGATAGGTGTGCGTTCCCTCGATCTCGAGATCGAAGCGGTGGGTCGAGCGGCCGTTGGGAGCATCGCGCGTGATCTCGATCACGGGCATCGGCGTGGCGACCGTTCGCGGAGCTTCGAACACCGGCTCGACCGCGAACTGACCCTGGAAGCGTGGCAGCAGCTTGTACTGCATCGACGGGTGGATGTACGGCGCGATCAACTCGTGGAACTTGGCGGTCTCGGCGGTGGGGAAGTGCAGGATCGCGTTCCCGCCGCGCTCGACGAGCTTCGTTTCGATCCCCCAGGTGTCAGCCAGAAGATCGCGCAGTCGTTCGCGGCTGGTGGGCTCGAACGCCTCGACGCAGATCTCGCTGCGTCCCGAGCCGCCGCTGGTGCGCTCCTGCGCCCCCTTGGACCGCAGCGAGAAACTGCCGTCGTCCATGTACCAGACCGCCAGGGACAAAGGCGTGAGACGCTTGAGGTAGTCCCAGCTCAGAACCTTCTTGCCACCGATGTAGACCGCGCGGCGCAACTCGGCGAGTTCGGGCAGCGGCTGCACGTCGAAGAACACCGCCTCCTTCTCGTTCGTGCTGCGGGAAACGGTGAGGTTGGCGAACAGCGACGCCTTCCACTCGGCGTAGGCGGCCTGTTGCCTGCCGTGACCGAACCGGAAGCGGGCGCCGTGGCCGCTCTTGCTCGGCGACAGCGCACCGTCACCCATCAGCCCGCCGAGCAGCACGTCCCATTGGAACGGCGAGAGGTGGTGCTCGACCGCCTGCAGGACGGTGTCACCCACCGACAGTTCACCGGCGTGCACCCAGCCGTGCGGGGTGGAGATCAGGTGGTTCTCGGTGACCGAGAACTGCGAACGACCGTTGCCCGAACCACGTGCCACGGTGAACCGCAGGAACTCGTCGGTCGGCCCGTTGTCGAACCAGTTGACGACCTTCTTCGGCGAGAACTCACCGGTTTCGGTGTCGTACGAGAGCACCTCGACCGGCAGTTTCTGGTTGACGATCTTGCCGATCTTCTCCTGCGTGCCATCGGCGAGCGTCACCCGCGTCGAGTACGAGAAACAGCCGAACATTACGCCGATCTTCTCGCGCAACTGGTTGATGAAGACGGCGCAGGTGTTGGAGCGGTGCAGCGAGCCCGACAGCTTGCGCAGCGCCTGCGACATCAGGCGGGCCTGCAGGCCGACGTGGCTGTCGCCCATCTCGCCCTCGATCTCGGCGCGGGGCGTGAGCGCCGCGACCGAGTCGATCACGATGATGTCGACCGCGTTGGAGCGGATCAGCATGTCG
The DNA here is from genome assembly GCA_035462025.1 of Egicoccus sp. Lineage (GTDB taxonomy): Bacteria > Actinomycetota > Nitriliruptoria > Nitriliruptorales > Nitriliruptoraceae > Egicoccus. The sequence goes on from DATHUR010000104.1 coordinate 12,131, forward strand.
GCGATCTCGAGCGCCTGCTCGCCCGTGTCGGGCTGCGAGACCAGCATCTCGTTGATGTCGACGCCGAGCGCGCGGGCGTAGACCGGGTCGAGCGCGTGCTCGGCGTCGATGAAGGCCGCGATGCCGCCGAGCTTCTGCGCCTCGGCGATGGCGTGCAGCGCCACGGTCGTCTTGCCGCTGCTCTCGGGTCCGTAGATCTCGACCACGCGGCCGCGGGGCAGTCCGCCGATGCCGAGGGCGAGGTCGAGCGAGAGCGCGCCCGTCGGGATGGCGGCGACCTGGACGGCGGCCGCGTCGCCGAGCCGCATCAGCGAGCCCTTGCCGAACTGCTTCTCGATGTTGGCCAGGGCCAGGTCGAGGGACTTGTCCTTGTCCACGGGTGCCTCCCGGGTGAGCCTGCCGCGAGCCGGCCGGCGGTGTCGTTTTCGGTGGAGCGTCACGGTACGTCGCGGGTGCGACACGGCCGTGGAGGAAGCCCGTCACCGCTGTGGACGGCGACGTTATCCGAACGCGTGTTCGAACGCGAGCACCTGCGGTCCCGGGTCCGTGGATGAGCCGGCGGCCACGTCACCACCGACGGCTACGGTGGCAGGCGACGAATCCGCCGCACGAAGGCCAGCCACGCCATGTCCGACGCCAGCGCCGAGCACGAGGCCCCCTCCACGACCGGACGCCGGTCCGGCCGGACGCGGTTCGTGTTCGTCGACACCGAGGCGACCGGCCTCGACCACGAGCGCCACGAGTTGACCGAGGTGTC
>DATHUR010000105.1:0-10430 GCA_035462025.1 Egicoccus sp.
CACCTCCGCATCCTGCAAGCGGATGATCGACTCGATCGCGGATGCGATCAGACGGTCGACCTGACGCAGGCCCTCGAGCATCGCCCCCAGCTCGGGCACCTCGGCCAACACCGGAAACTCGACGGTTGCGTCGTCCCACCCCGCAACAGTGGTGACCTCGGGCTCACGGCCGTGGGCCGACACGGCGGTGGCGGAAGCGGCGTTCGAGGTCATCGGTCGACCATAAACCCCCGGTGCGACACCGCCCGATCGGATCCCGCTCAGGCTGGGGACAACAGAGACCGGAGCGCGGAGGACTCCAACCGGAAGCGTCAGGCGTTGGCGGCCGGTGCCAGCTCGGTCTGCATGCGCAGGATGTCGGCGAGGTGCAGCGTCTCCTCGAGCAGGAGGCCCTCCGCGACCGCCGCCAGCAGGTGACGGTTGGTCTGCAACAGCGAACGTGCCTCGGCCAGCGCCTCGTCGAGCAGGGTGTTCACCGCGGCATTGACCTGCTCGGCCAGCGGGCCGTTGACGATCTGCTCCGGCGAGAGGCTGGCGACGCCCAACGGGCTCATGCCGTACCGGGTCACCATGTTCGTGGCCAGGTCGGTCGCGTGGTGGAAGTCGCTCGCGGCGCCCTGGGTGAACGAGCCCTCCAGCAGGCGTTCCTCGGCGGCCCGGCCGGCCATCGCGGTGACGAGCTTGGCGCGCGCCTCCTCGGCGGTCAGGAACGCGTTGTCGTTGCCGCTCATCCAGGTCACGCCGCCGGCGGGACCTCGGGGGACGATCGTCACCGTGACCGGGTCGTCGGCGGTCGGCTGGAGCAGCGCGGCGAGGGTGTGGCCCGCTTCGTGCCAGGCCGTGATCATGCGGTCGCGATCGGTGGTGACCGCCGAACGCCGCTCACGGCCCAGCATCGCGGTCGACAGGGCCGACTCGAGGTGCGCGGCCGTGACCTCGTCGGCGCCACTGCGCGCCGATTCGAGGGTGGTGCTGTTGACCAGGGACGCGAGGTCGGCACCGGTCATGCCCGGCGTGCGACGGGCGAGCGACACGAGGTCGACGTCGGCGGCCAGGCGGCGGTTGGCCGTGTGGAGTTCGAGGATGCGGGTCCGGCCCTGGCGGTCCGGTGCGGGCACCGTGATCCGGCGGTCGAAGCGGCCCGGGCGCAGCAGTGCCTGGTCGAGCACGTCGGCGCGGTTGGTCGCGGCCAGGGTGATGATCCCGGACCCCTCGAAGCCGTCCATCTCGACCAGCAACTGGTTGAGGGTCGCCTCGCGTTCGTCGTTGGCGCCCGAGGTCGGGCCGTTGCCGCGGGCCTTGCCGATCGCGTCGATCTCGTCGATGAAAATGATGGCGCGTTCGTGCTTGCGGGCCTTGTTGAACACGTCGCGGACGCGGCTCGCGCCGACGCCGACGAACATCTCGACGAACTCCGACCCGGACAGGCTGAAGAACGGCACGCCCGCCTCGCCGGCGACGGCGCGGGCGAGCAGGGTCTTGCCGGTGCCCGGAGGGCCCTCGAGGAGGAACCCGCGCGGCACGGTGGCGCCGCTGGCGGCGAAGCGTTCGGGGGAGTGCAGCAGGTCGACGACCTCCTGCAGTTCGGCGACCGCCTCGTCGGCGCCGGCGACGTCGCCGAACCGGGTCGAGGGGACGGCGGCGGGGCCGCGGCTGGACTTGGTGAAGCCCCCGAACCCGCCCTTGCGGGCCATGAACCACAGCAGGAAGCCGATGATGATCACGGCCGGCAGCAGGTTGGTGAGGATCGGGGTGAGGCGGTCGGGGACGGGCCGTGGCTCGCCGGTGAACGGCACGTCCGACTCGGCCAGCATGGTGGCCAGGTCCGGTCCGAAGCCGTCGTTGAACGCCGCGACGATCTGCTCACCCTCGGGCAGTTCGAAGGCGCCGTCCTCGCCGATCTCGGGAGACGCAGGGATCGGGTCGCCGAGGACGAGCAGCACCTCGCGGCTGCGGTCGTCGATGGTGGCGAAGGCGACGTCGTTGGCACGGATGTGCCCGATGGCCTCAGAGAGCACGACCCGTTCCGGAAGCGCGGCGGGGGCCGGCCCGCTGAGAGCGATCCAGCCGACGACGACGGCCAGGAGCGCCGCCGAGGCGAACCAGACCCGCTTGTCCTTCCAGACCACCGGGTCGGGCGAGGACCCCGGGCGCCGCAGGGATCGGCGCGGCCGCGTGGCGGTGTCGTCGTCGGAGGATCCGGGGCGGCGCGGCTTCTGCACGGCGGGCTCGCAGGGGTACGGCGGAAGGGCGGGGAGGCTAACGACCCGGTCGGCCACTGTCCTGCCGGCCGTAGCCACGCCACGACCTGCGCACGGTCCGATGAGGAAACCGTGAAGGTCGTTTCAGGCGACCCCGTAGGCACCCCGATAGGCCGCGATGCGTTCGAGGTCGTCCTCGCCGAGGACCTTGCGGCCGTCGACGTCGTGGTCGCGCAGGTGGCTGACGACGTCGTCGATGGTCGCGATCGCGACGGCGCGGAACCCGAACTCGTCGGCGAGTTCGTCGAGCGCCGAGACCTCGTCCCGCCCGCCCCGTTCGCGGCGGTCCACGCCGACGACCAGGCCGACGACCTCGACGTCTGCGGTCGCCCGCAGCAGCGGCACTGTCGAACGGATCGAGGTCCCCGCGGTCGTCACGTCCTCGACGATGACGACACGGTCGCCGTCGGCGAGCGGGTGCCCGACGAGTTGGCCGCCCTCGCCGTGGTCCTTGGCCTCCTTGCGGTCGAAGCAGAAGCCGACGTCGTGGCCGTGCTGCTCGGCCAGGGCGATGGCGGTCGTCACCGCGAGCGGGATGCCCTTGTAAGCCGGGCCGAAAAGGACGTCGACCCCGTCACCGAACGCCTCGGCGATCGTCGCGGCGTAGAAGCGGCCGAGCTCGGCGACCTGCGTGCCGGTGCGGTAGCGGCCGGCGTTGACGAAGTAGGGCGTGCGCCGGCCGGACTTGGCCACGAAGTCGCCGAAGGTCAGCACGTCGCACCGGACCATGAACTCGACGAACTCGCGGGTGCGCTCGTGCATGGCGGCGGCCTTCGGGACGGCGGGGACTGGCGGGAGCCTACGGCGGCCTACAGGCGCGACAGGACGCGGCCGGCGAGTTCGCCGCCGATGGCGAGGCTGGCCGTGGCCGCCGGTGAGGGCGCGTTGACCAGGTGCAGGACCCGACCGTCGTCGCGGATGTCGAAGTCGTCGACGAGGTGGCCCGCGCGGTCCACGACCTGGGCGCGCACACCCCAGGGGCCACGGGTCACGTCCTCGTCACGCAGGTCGGGCACGTAGCGTCGGACCTCGCGCATCGCGGCCTTGACGACCAGGTCGCGCCACAGCTCGGTCGCGGCGATCTTCGGGAAGCGCGCACCGAGGCGCCACGTGCCGACGAACCCGAGCGCGTCACGCAGATCGGTCGGGTCGACGCTCCAGCGGCGCCGTCCCTCGCGTGCGGCCGCCAGGACGGCGTTCGGTCCGACCCACAGCTGGCCGTCGATGCGGCGCGTCAGGTGGACGCCGAGGAACGGCAGACCGGCACCCACCGGCACGGGGTAGACGTTGCCGTTGACGAGGTCGGCCCGGTCGTCCCGGACACGCAGCCAGGCCCCGCGGAACGGCACCACGCGACGTTCGCGCCGCCGACCGGTCATGGCGGCGACGCGGTCGGACTGCAGGCCCGTGCAGGTGACGACGGCGCCGGCGCGCCAGGTTCCGTCCGGGGTAGTGACCCGCACGCCCGTGCCGTCCTGGTCGAGTCCGGTGACGGGCGTGCCGAGCACGACCTGTCCGCCGGCCGCGATGACCACGTCGCGCAGCGCCACGCACACGGCCCCGAAATCGGTCACCGCGGTGTTGGGCGACCACAGGCCGGCGACGGCGTGGACGTTGGGCTCGTGGTCGCGCACCCCGTCGACGCCCAGGGTCTCGATCTCGACGCCGTTGGTACGGGCGCGCCCGGCGAGCGCCTCGAGTGCAGGCAGTTCGCTGCGGTCGACGGCCGCGACGACCTTGCCCGTCCGGCGGACCTCGACGCCGTGCTCGGCACAGAACTGTTCGAGTTCGAGCTTGCCCGCGACACAGAAGCGGGCCTTCGCCGATCCCGGCGCGTAGTACAGGCCGGCGTGCATGACGCCGGAGTTGCGTGAGGACTGGCCGCGGCCGACGGCCGGTTCGCGCTCGATGACGACCACGGCCAGACCCGGCCGAGCCTCGAGCAGCCGGTGAGCGGTCGCCAGCCCGATGATGCCGGCGCCGACCACGACGACGTCGGCCGTCGCCGTGGCCGTGGCCGAACCCGCTGCAGAGGGCGGAGGGTTCACTCCAGCTCCTCGAGGGGCAGTGGCACCTGGCGCTCGCGGGCCGCGAACTCGGCCTCGACCAGGGACACGACGTCCTGCCACGAGGTCGCCCGCGGGCCGGGGATATCCCGGTTGTAGGGCTGGTCGAACACGATCGCGGCACGACCCGCCTCGCGGAGCGCGACGATGTTGCTCGGCGAGTCGTCGACGTAGAGGTCCGCGCCGACGTTGGGCTTGTCGCCGATGAAGCACAGGTCCCGGTAGGGGATGTTGTTGTGGTCGAGCCAGTAGGCGGTGTCGGCGGCGCTCGACTCGTGGGCCCAGTTGAACAGCAGCCGGTGGGTGATGATCCGGATCCACACGCCCATGTTCGACAGCTGCCACAGGGCCTCGGAGACACCGGGCAACGGGCGCATGTGGCGGAACATGCGGTCTTCGAGCACCGCCGTGCGGTGGGCCCGCTCGAACTCCTCGAACGTCATGCCCCACTGCGAGTAGGCGTCCATGACCGTCTGCGGCGGCAGTTCGTGCTCGCCCCGGCCGAGTTGGCGCATCACGGACTCGCGGAATGCCTGTTCGTAGTCGGCGCACACCCCGTCGAGGTCGACCCCCAGGACGAACTGCTGCATGCTGCTCACGCCCGCTCCTCACCGTCGTCCGTCGCGTTGCGCGGTCGGGACGCTACACGTCCCGACCGCGGACTAGGGTGCCGAGCATCCCCGTCCACCAGTCGTCGCCGCACGTCCGAAGGCGACGACGTGCCACCCGGAGCGACCCGCATGCCGCTGCCCGAGCTCGATCCCGAGCAGCGCCGCGCCGCCCTCGTGAAGGCGGCCGAGGCGCGCCGAATCCGTGCCGAGCTCAAGCAGATGCTCAAGGCCGGCGAGGTCAGCCTGCGCGACGTGCTCGACCGGGCAGGCTCGGCCGACGCCCTCGCCAAGATGAAGGTGAGCGACGTCATCGAGGCCATGCCGGCGTACGGGCCGGTGAAGGCGCGGCGGCTGATGGAGGAACTCGACATCGCACCGACTCGGCGGTTGCGCGGGCTCGGCCCGCGCCAGACCGAGGCGCTGCTCGCCACGTTCGAGAACCGCCCGTGACCCCTCGCGGCCTCCTGGTCGTGATCGCGGGACCCAGCGGTGTCGGCAAGGGAAGCGTCCACGCCCGGGTCCGTGCCGCCCTGCCCGAGGCGTGGCTGTCGGTCTCGCTGACCACCCGTCCGCCACGCCCGACCGAGGCCGACGGGGTCGACTACCACTTCGTCGACCGCCCGACCTTCGAGCAGGCCATCGCCGACGGCTTGCTGCTCGAGTGGACCGAGTACGCCGGCAACCTGTACGGCACACCGATCGCGCCGGTGGACGAGGCGATCGCCCGGGGGAAGGTCGTCGTGCTCGACTTCGAACTCGAGGGCGCGCTCAACGTCAAGGCGATGCGGCCCGACGACACGCTCACCATCGCGTTGCTGCCGCCGTCGATGGAAGAACTGCAGCGTCGGCTGCGGACGCGAGGTACCGAGGTCGACGACGTGCTCGCCCGCCGCCTCGAGGTGATCGCGGCACAGATGCCGCACTGGCGTCGCTTCGACCGGGTCATCGTCAACGACGACCTCGACCGCTGCGTCGGCGAGGTACTCGACGCGATCGCCGAGGCGCGCCGCGTGCGCTGATCAGTCCCGCGTCCCGGGGCCGCGGAGCCCGACGTGGGGGGCGTGGGTCGCGGCCGGGTCGAGGATCTCGAACAGGTCCCGTCGTTCGAAGCCGAACGTCGAGGCCACGAGGTTGGAGGGAAACGCCTGCCGCCGCCGCTCGTAGGCGGCGACCTCGAGGTTGAACAGCCGTCGTGACGCCGCGATGCGGTCCTCGGTCTCGACCAGTTGGCGTTGCAGGTCGACAAAGACCCGGTCGGCCCGCAGGGCGGGGTAGCCCTCGGCGAGCGCGAGCAGGCCGGTCAGGCGTTCGGTCAGGGCGTCCTCGGCGCGGGCGAGCTCACCGACGGCCGACGGGTCCGAGGCCACGGCGACCGCACGGTTGCGGGCCTCGACGACCGACGTGAACAGTGCGCGTTCGTGGGTCGCGTACCCCTCGACGCTGCGGACCAGGTTCGGCACGAGGTCGTGGCGGCGTTGCAGTTCGACGTCGATCCCGGCCCAGGCCGCGTCCATCGAGGCGCGCTGGGCCACGAACCGGTTGTAGGAGTAGACCAGCGCCAACGGGACGGCGAGGACGCCGGCGAGGAGCAGGAACAGCCCGGGCTCCATCGTCACCCCTCGCGACCGGCGTCGATGGCCCGCCAGAACTGCGCCGGCATACCGGCCAGCAACGCGGCGGCGTCCTCGCGGACCGGCGGGAGGGTCCCGACCGCGCCCACCAACCGTTCGTCGCGGCGGCCCGGGTCACCCGAGAGGAGCAGCAGGTCACCGAGCAACTCGATCGTGCGGCCCGTGAAGCGCGACAGCAGCAACTCCTGCAGCCCGGCATCGAGCAACTGCACCGTCAGCAGCCGGTCCTGCGCCAGCACGCGGAACCGGCGGTTGAACGCGTCCGACTCGAGTTGGTGGTCGCTGCGACTGATCCCGATCCGACCGAAGACCGTCTCGGGCCCGATGTGGACCTGGTCGGGGACGACCGACGGCAGCCGCACCGCAGCGACGGGCACGCGCCGGGTGACGTAGGACGTGGTGGTGTGGCCCTTGCCGTCGTTGTGCTGGCGCCGTTCCTCCCACCACCACTCGAAGGCGGCGCACGGCACGGTCACGTCACGACCGTCGATGCGCGCGTCGAGCGGGCCCTCGACACCCCACCGCAACCCGTAGCGACGGTCCCCGCGTGGGCAGCCGTGAAACCCGTCCGCGAGCTGGCCGGGCGCGAGGCCGACGGGTGTCGTCGTCGGCGCGAGCGCCGGCTCGCGTGCCATCCAGCTCGCCAACGACGCCTGGAGCCGCTGCCGGTAGGCGTACTGGGCCCACGCGATCAAACCGACGACGGCCACCAGCGCCAGCCCCACCAGCACCACCCGGTCCATGTCGCGCCCGCTCGTCCGCGCCTCCGGCGGAGGCCGCGCGGCCGGACGGTAGCGCGCACGCGTCGGGTGCTCCGGGAGTCGTGGGCGGGCACGGGCCGGGAACCGCCGTGAGCGGGTAGCCTGTCGGGGACCGCGGCCGTGGCCGCCGCTTCGCATGCCCGCGACGCCGCCCGCCCGCCACCTGCCCGACTGCCGTGCCCACGTGGAGGTACTCCCATCGCCCGCATCGATGACCTGATGGACAAGGTGGACTCGAAGTTCCACCTCGTGCACCTCGCCGCCAAGCGCGCCCGCGAGATCAACGGCTACTACGCCCAGCTCGGTGAGGGCCTCGGCGCCTACGTGCCGCCCCTGGTCCAGACGGCGTCCAACAAGCCGCTCTCGATCGCGCTCGAGGAGATCGCGCAGTCCAAGATCGAGGGTGTCGAGGCGTCCCAGGTCGCCGGCGACGACCCGCTCGCCTTCATCGAAGGCGACGAGGGAGCCTGAGCGGCCCAGCCGGACCGGGAGCATGCGCGTGAGCGAGTTGCACGGCACCCGCGTCCTGCTCGGTGTCACCGGCGGCATCGCGGCCTACAAGGCGGCGGCACTCGCACGCCTGCTGGTCGGCGCCGGCGCCACGGTGGACCCGGTGCTCACCCGCGGCGCCCGCCACTTCGTCGGCGCCGCGACCTTCGAGGGCATCACCGGCCGGGCCGTCCGCGACGAGGTGTGGCAGGACATCCCCGACGAGACCCACGTCGCACTGGGTCGCGCCGCGGAGGTGGCGATCGTCTACCCGGCGACGGCGAACGTGCTGGCCAAGCTGGCCGGGGGCCACGCCGACGACCTGTTGACCACGACGCTGCTGGCCGCGACCTGCCCGGTGATCGTGGCGCCGGCCATGCACACCGAGATGTGGGCGCACCCGGCGACCCGCCACAACGCCGAGGTGTTGCGTCAGCGCGGGGTCGACGTCGTCGGTCCCGCCGTCGGCGAACTCATGGGTGGCGACCGCGGCGCCGGCCGGCTGGTCGAGCCCGACGAGGCTCTCTCGCGCGTCGCCGCGGCGATCGCCGCGGTCCGCGCCCGGCGCGACGACCTCGCCGGTCGCCGCATCCTCGTCACGGCCGGCGGTACCCGCGAACCGATCGACCCGGTGCGCTACCTCGGCAACCGTTCCAGCGGGAAGATGGGATTCGCGCTCGCCGCCGCGGCCGCGGCACGTGGCGCCAAGGTCGACCTCGTCGCCGCCCCGAGCTCGCTGGCAACTCCTGCCGGCGTCGAACGCCACGACGTCACGACCGCCGTCGAGATGCGTTCGGCGGTCTTCGGACTCGTCGACGTCGTCGACGTGGTCGTCAAGGCCGCCGCCGTGGCCGACTTCCGGCCCGCCGAGGTGGCCGGGTCCAAGCTCAAGAAGAGCGCGGGACCACCACGAATCGAGCTGGTTCCCAACCCCGACATCCTCGCCGAGCTCGGCGCCCGACGCGCCGACGGCCACCCGCGTCCGGTGTTGGTGGGGTTCGCCGCCGAGACCGACGACGTCGAGGACAACGGCCGCGCCAAGCTCGAGCGCAAGAACGCCGACCTGTTGGTGGTCAATGACGTGGCGTCCGCCGACGCCGGCTTTGCCGTCGACACCAACCGGGTCGTGATCCTCGGGCGCGACGGCAGCCGTGTCGAGGTCGATCTCGCCGCCAAGTCGGCGGTGGCCGACCGGGTCCTCGATGCCGTCGTCGCCCGCTTGGACGCCGTCGACGAGCGCTAGGCTCCGGCCTGCCCTGCGCCCGACGCCGGCGCGCGGCCCTTTCGTCTGCCCGCACCAGGAGATCTCGTTGTCCCGTCGCAGCCTGTTCACGTCCGAGTCCGTCACCGAGGGCCATCCGGACAAGGTCGCCGATCAGATCTCGGACGCGATCCTCGACTCGATCCTGGTCGAGGACCCCCACGCACGGGTGGCGTGCGAGACGCTGGTCACGACCGGCCAGGTGATGGTCGCGGGCGAGATCTCGACCAAGACGTATGCGGACATCCCACGGGTCGTCCGCGACACGATCCTGCGGATCGGGTACGACTCGCACGACGTCGGCTTCGACGGCAACACGTGCGGGGTGTCGGTCGCGATCGACGAGCAGTCGCCCGACATCGCCCAGGGGGTGGACACCGCATACGAGTCGCGGCATGGCGCCGACGCCGAGCCGTACTCGCTGCAGGGCGCCGGTGACCAGGGGATGATGTTCGGCTACGCCAGCGACGAGACCCCGTCGCTGATGCCGATGCCGATCCATCTCGCCCACCGGATGGCACAGCGCCTGGCGGCCGTGCGCAAGTCGGGTGAGGTCTCGTATCTGCGGCCCGACGGCAAGACGCAGGTCACGGTCGACTACGAGGACGGGGTGCCGAAGGCGGTCACCGCGGTCGTGATCTCGACCCAGCACCGCTCGGAGATCGACCTCGAGACCCTGCTGCGGCCCGACATCGAGGAGCACGTGATCCGGCCGCTGCTGCCCGACGACATCGACACGTCCGACCTCAAGATCTACGTCAACCCGACCGGTAAATTCGAACTGGGCGGTCCGGTCGCGGATGCCGGGCTGACCGGCCGCAAGATCATCGTGGACACCTATGGCGGCATGGCTCGCCACGGTGGTGGTGCGTTCTCGGGCAAGGACCCCTCGAAGGTCGACCGCTCGGCCGCCTACGCGGTGCGCTGGGTCGCCAAGAACATCGTCGCTGCCGGGCTGGCCAGGCGGGCCGAGTTGCAGGTCGCCTACGCGATCGGTGTCGCCTCGCCCGTCTCGCTCAACCTCGAGACGTTCGGGACCGAGGAGGTCGACCCCGACGCGATCCTGCGCGCCGTGCGCGAGGTGTTCGACCTGCGGCCGGCGGCGATCATCGACGCGCTCGACCTGCGCAAGCCCGGCTACCGCGAGACCGCCGCCTACGGTCACTTCGGCCGCGAGGGCGAACGGTTCACCTGGGAGCGCACCGACCGCGCCGACGCCCTGCGCACCGCCGCCCAGTGATCTCCGCGCGTTGCGGCCCCGTCGCCCACGCCCGCCGTGGGGACTGACCGGCCGCGGATCGCGCGGGTCGTGGTCGAGGTGGAGCCCTTACACCTCGACCGGCCCATCGA
>DATHUR010000106.1:0-13697 GCA_035462025.1 Egicoccus sp.
AGGTCGTCGGGCTCGAGCACGATCTCGTCGTCGGTGTCCTCGACCGGCAGGTAGCGGTCGCGGGCGGCGCCGACGGTGTGCAGCGACCCCGCGACCAGGATGCCGTCGCCCTCGCCGACGACGGTCTCGGCCAGTTCGAGCGCCGCCTCCACCGTGTCGGCCGTCTCGACCGCGGTGCCCGTGCCGTCCCAGACCTCGACGGCGGCGGCGCGCATGCGCCCCAGGCCGGCGGCACGTGGGGTGTCGACCGTGGTCACGATGACGTGCGAGGCGACGTCGCGGAACTCGCGCAGGATCCCCTCGACGTCCTTGTCGTCGAGGCAGGCGGCGACGAGGACGAGTTCACGGAACCCGAACGACTCGTCGAGCGCCGCGGCCGACGCCCGCGCGCCGTGCGGGTTGTGCGCGCCGTCGAGCACGACCGTGGGATCGCGGTGGACGATCTCGAGGCGGCCGGGGACGACGGCGGCCCCGAGACCGTGGCGGACGATGTCGTCGTCCATGGCCGCATAGCTGTCGCCGGTGAACGCGACGAATGCGGCCAGCGCGAGCGCGGCGTTGCGGGCCTGGTGCGGACCGAACAGCGGCAGCAGGATGTCGTCGACGGTGCGTTCGCCGACCCGCAGGCTCAGCAGCTGACCGCCGACCGCGACGCGCCGGTCGACGACCTCGAAGTGTTCGTCGGCGAGCCACAGCGTCGCGCCGGCACGGTCGGCGGCCGCCGCGATCACCTCGGCGACCTCGGGCTGTTGCGGGGCCGAGACGACGTGCGAGCCGGGCTTGATGATCCCGGCCTTCTCGGTCGCGATCTCGGCCGGCGTGCCGCCGAGCTGAGGGTGGTCGAGGTCGATCTCGTTGATGACCGCCACCTCGCCACGGACGAGGTTGGTCGCGTCCCACAGCCCGCCCATGCCGACCTCGAAGATCCCGACGTCGACCGGAACGTCGGCGAACCACCAGTACGCCATCGCGGTCAGCTGCTCGAAGTAGGTCACCTGGTCGGCATCGGGGCCGGTCGCCTCGCGGGCGGCCTGGTCGAGCAGCTCGGTCAGCACGGCCACCTCGTCGTGGACCTCGGCGAACCGGGCCTCGGAGATGGGACGGCCCGCAAGCGAGAGACGCTCACGCACGGTCTGCAGGTGCGGCGAGGTGTAGGTGCCCGCGGACAGGCCTGCCGCCGAGCACAGCGCCCCGAGCATGCGGACCACCGAGCCCTTGCCGTTGGTGCCCGTGACGTGGATCGACGGGTAGGCGAGCTGCGGGTCCCCGAGCAGTTGCGCGAGCCGGGTGATCCGGGACAGGTCGGCAACCATGCGTCCGGGGCCACGGGCGCCCAGCGCCTCGAGGGCGCGGGCGTAGTCGGGGTCCATCGGGGTCACGGGCGGCCTCGGCTGGCGGGCAGGGATACCCGGCCGAGGCTAGTGCGTGTCCCGGCCTAGCTCGTCGGCCCGGCGGCCACCGCCGCGGCCGCCTCGCGCTCGGCCCTGGCGGCCCGCTTCTCCTCGTAGCGGGTGGCGAGTTCGTCGAGACCGGTGAGGAATCCGGCGAGCTGCTCGCGGGCCTGTTCGGCGGCCTCGTCGAGGCCTTCGAGCTCGAAGATCTTCCAGTGGCGCAGCAACGGCCAGACGACCTCGTCGTGATGGACGCGCAGGTCGTAGATGCCGGCCTTGGCGATCTCGACCGACTTGCGCTGGAAGTTGCGCATCCCGGCGCCGGGCATCTCGAAGCCCATCACCTCGGCGGCGATGGCCTCGACCGCACGCGACGCATCGAGGTGCAGCGAGGCGGTCAGCAGGTTGCGGTAGAAGATCATGTGCAGGTTCTCGTCCTTCGAGATCCGCGCCATGATCTTGTCGGCGACCGGGTCGGCCGAGTAACGCCCGGTGTTTCGGTGGCTGATGCGGGTCGCCAACTCCTGGAACGACACGTACGCCATGCCGCGCAGGGTGTCCTTGCCGTCCTTGTCGTAGCCGGTCATGACCTGCTGCATGCGGCCGCGTTCGAGTTCGACCGGGTCGAGTGCGCGGGTGACGACGAGGTAGTCCCGCAGCACGATCGAGTGGCGGCCCTCCTCGGCGGTCCAGCGGTGGACCCAGTTGATCCAGGCGCCGTCGCCGTGGCCGAACATCGCGTGGATCTCGCGGTGGTAGCTCGGCAGGTTGTCCTCGGTGAGCAGGTTCACCTCGAACGCGGTCTGGGCCACCCCGGTCAGCCGCGACTGGTCGGGCGTCCACGGGTCCTTGTCGAAGTCGCGACCCACCGAGTACGGGATGTAGTCGTGCGGGAACCACTCCTCGGCGATCTTCTCGTGCCGGAGGAGTTCCTCCTCGGCGACCGGTTCGAGTTCGGCGAGCAGGTCCTGGTCGGTGAGGCGCACAGCCATGCGAGAAACCTTCGGGGTGGTGGCGTCGGCGATCAGCTACGCAACCGTAACCTACGAATCGGTAACTTGCTGGTCACGTCCCGACCAGGGTGACGACCAGCACACCGGCCGACGCCACGATCTCGCCGACGCCGACCACGACCGGACGCAGCGGCCGTGCCCGGCGCGCGTTGACGGCCGGGCCGATGAAGGCGCGCGCGACCAGCACGCCCCACACGGCGACCAACCCCCAGCCCTGACGGCCCGCGGCGGCCAGCCACACCGCACCGAGCAGTCCGGCCGCGTGGTAGCCGACCGAGGCGAGCACGTACGGGCGGCGTCCGCGCTCCCGGATCATGGTCTTGACGTACAGGACCGTGCCGAGGAAGTACGCCGTCAGCACCCCGGTCGCGACCCACAGGGCCGCCCAGCTCCCGGCGGCCTCGCCGCCACCGCCCGCGTCGAAGGCCACCGGTGCCATCAGGCAGGCCGCCACGACCGTGACCGCGTCGTTGCGCAGCGAGCGTTCGGCGCCATGGAAGGTCCACCACAGGCTCGCGGCAAGCAGCGGGAGGAATGCGGGGAGCCAGCGCGCCAGGTGCGGCGCCGCCAGCAGGGTCGTCAGGCCGAGCGGCGAGGCGATCGCCAGGTAGGTCAGCACCGGCGGCAGATGACGACGCCGGCGACGGGCGCGCAACCACCGGCCCGTCGCGTGGAAGGCGAGGTAGCCCACGAGCCAGAACAGCGTGAGCGGCAGGTGGACCCAGGCGACGCCGGCGAGCACGATGCCGGCCGTCGGCGGCAGCAGGAGCATCGCCCACGCGCCGTGCTGGCTCGGCGTCCAGCCGGGCGCTCGCTCTCGCCGAGCAGGGGTCAGAGTGCCTCCAGTGCGTCGACCTGTTCGCGGAGCTGGGCGATCTGGTCGAGCAGTTCGGCGCGGCGGGCGCGTTCGCGTTCGACCACCTCGGCCGGGGCACGCGCGACGAACGAGTCGTTGGCCAACTTGCCCTCGACGCGCTGCAGTTCGCCCTCGGCCCGGGCCAGTTCCTTGGTGAGGCGGGCGAGTTCGGCGTCGACGTCGATCAGTCCGGCCAACTCGACCTGACAGCTGCCGCCGCCGAACACGATCGTCGAGGTGCCCGGCCGGTCCTCGATGGCGTCGACGAACGTCAACCCGGACAGGCCGGCGAGCGCCTCGACCATCGTCGCCTGGGCCTGCAGCAGGTCGCGGTGCCCGCTGGCGATCGTGACGGGGAAGCGCGCCTTGGGCGGGATGTCGTTCTGCGAGCGGAACTTGCGCACCTCGGTGACCACGTCCTGCAGAACGGCGAAGTCGCGTTCGGCGTCGTCATCGAGGGTGTCACGCCCCTGCGGCCACTGGGCGACCATCAGCGACGCGCGCCCGCCGGGCGAGGTGGTGAGCGCCCGCCACAGCACCTCGGTGACGAACGGCATCACGGGCGAGAGCAGTCGCAGCAGGTCGTCGAGCACGACGGCGAGGACGGCGCGGGCGGTCGCCGCGGCGTCGGGGTCGTCGCCGTACAGGCGCACCTTGGCGGCCTCGAGGTACCAGTCGGCGAGTTCGTCCCAGGCGAAGTGGTACAGCCCGCGGCACACCACCGACCACTCGTAGGCGTCGTAGGCCGCATCGACCTCGGCGCGCACCGACTCGAGCCGCGAGAGGATCCAGCGGTCCTCGAGCGTCAGCGCGTCCGCGTGGGGCAGGTCGCCGGGCTCGGTCCCTTCGAGCCGCTGGAGCGCGAACGAGCCCACGTTCCACAACTTGTTCGTGAACCGCTTCGCGCCCTCGACCCACTCCTCGGCGAGCGGCACGTCGACGCCGGGGGCGGCCGAGCGCAGCAGCGCGAAGCGGGTCGCGTCGGCGCCGTACTTGTCGATCAGGTACAGCGGGTCGATCACGTTGCCGAACGACTTCGACATCTTCTTGCCGAACTCGTCGCGGACGAGGCCGTGGTTGTGCACCACCCGGAAGGGCACCTCGTCGTGCAGCCACAGGCTGATCATCAGCATGCGGCTGACCCAGAAGGTGTTGATGTCGTAGCCGGTGACCAGGACCGAGGTCGGGAACCAGGTGGCGAGTTCGGGGGTGTGAGAGTCCGGCCCCTCCCAGCCCATCGTCGTGAACGGCCACAGCTGCGAGGAGAACCACGTGTCGAGGACGTCCTCGTCCTGCCGCCAGCCCTCACGGTCGATGTCGGTGCGTGACACCTCGATCTCGCCGTCGGGGCCGTACCAGGCCGGGATGCGGTGGCCCCACCAGATCTGGCGCGAGATGCACCAGTCGTGCAGGTTGTCGAGCCACTCGAGGAACAGCTTCGTGCGGCTCTCGGGCACGAACACGGTGCGCCCGTCACGCACGGCCTGCGCGGCCTTCTCCGCCAGCGGCCGCACCGAGACGAACCACTGATCCGACAGGCGCGGCTCGACCGCGGTCTTGCAGCGCTCGCAGTGTCCGACGGCGTGCTCGTGGGCCTCGACACCGACGAGCAGGCCGGCCTCGTCGAGTGCGTCGCGGACCGCGCGGCGGGCCTCGAAGCGGTCGAGACCGGCGAACCGCTCCCCCACCACGTCGGTCAGTCGCGCGTCGTCGTCCATGATGTCGATCATGGGCAGGTCGTGGCGCTGCGCGATCGCGTAGTCGTTGGGGTCGTGGGCCGGGGTGATCTTGACCGCACCGGACCCGAACTCGGGGTCGACGTAGTCGTCGGCGACGATCGCGAACGTGCGGTCCTGGAACGGGTGGCGCACCTCGCGGCCGACCAGGTCGGCGTAGCGCTCGTCGTCGGGATGCACGGCGATCGCGGTGTCGCCGAGCATCGTCTCGGCCCGCGTCGTCGCCACCTCGATGTAGCCGTCGCCATCGGCGCCTGGCGTGGTGGGGTCGGTGGGAACGAGCGGGTAGCGGAACCGCAGCAGTTCGCCCTGGGTGTCGGCGTGCTCGACCTCGATGTCCGACAGGGCGGTGCGGCAGCGCGGGCACCAGTTGATCAGCCGGTTGCCGCGGTAGATCAGCCCCTGCTCGTACAGCGAGACGAACACCTCACGCACGGCGTTCGAGCGCGTCTCGTCGAACGTGAACGCCTCGCGCTCCCAGTCGCACGAGGCACCGAGCCGGCGCAACTGCTGCAGGATGGTGCCGCCCGACTCCTCGCGCCACTGCCAGGTCCGCTCGACGAAGGCCTCGCGACCGAGTTCGTGACGGTCCGTGCCCTCGCCGGCGAGCTGCTTCTCGACCACGTTCTGGGTCGCGATGCCGGCATGGTCGGTGCCGGGGATCCAGACCGCATTCCGGCCCTGCATCCGCGCCCGCCGGATCAACACGTCCTGGATGCCGTTGTCCAGCGCGTGCCCGATGTGCAGCGACCCCGTGACGTTCGGTGGCGGGATCACGATCGAGTACGGCTCGCCGTCGGCTTCCGGATCGGCGTGGAACAGGCCGGCGCCGACCCAGTCGGCGTAGAGGTCGGACTCGACGGCCGCGGGGTCGTAGGCCTTGGACAACTCGGTCACGGCGGCAGGCTTTCGGCAGGCTCGACAGGTCGGGGGTGGCGCCGACGGCGCGCGTCCGGCCGAGCGTAGCGACGGCGGCACGGTGGGCCCCGGGGGGAGAGCGCCGACAACCGACCTCAGCCCGTGGTCGTCGCGTCGCCCTCCCACACCGGTGCCGGCCACGCCGGCACCTCGTCGGCCCAGACGCGCGGGGGCGCCGAACCGTCGGCCGGTACCACGAGCAGACGCCCCGCCGAGTCGACCATCGCGATCCACGCACCGTCGGCGCTGAGGGCCGAACTCTGGACCGTGTACCGCTCGGGTGCCTCGACCTGCCACAGCACCCGGTCCGAGCCGATCTCGCGCACGGTCAGCGTGCCGTCGTCCCGCTCGGACCACGCCGCATCGGGGATCGGGTCGTGACCGGCCGGGTCGCGCTCGGCGGCCAGCCATCCGGTGGCGCGGCCGTCGTCGGGATCGAGCGTGCGCAACCGCTCCCCCGTCTCCCAGGTCCGCACGACCAGGTCGCCGTCGCTCCAGCGGACCACCTCGCCGCCAGCGGCCGAGCACCACGGCGTGGTGACCTCGCCGGACGGGCGGGCGATGTTCACGCACGCCTCGTCGCCGTCCCACGCCATCCAGGCCACCGCCGTCGACGGACCGTCCGACGGCTGCGCGGCCAGCGTCGCGAGCTCGGGCGGACGCTGGACGCCGAAGACGACCACGAGCACGACCGTGACGACCACGAGGACGGCGGCAGCGACGAGCAGCACCCGGCTGCGCTGGTCGCTGCCGTCACGTGTGGGAACCTGGGTCGGGGTCATCATGCGACCTTCCGCGCGGAGGAGGAGGCCGGCGGCGGCGGTTCGGCGCCGTCGCCCATCTCGCGGCGTGCCCGGCCGAGACCGACCGCGAGCAGGACGAGCAGGAGACCGACGACGAGCATCGTCGCCGGGGCGCCGATGGCGTCGCCGAACCAGGTGAAGACGAGGCGCGGCAGGATCAGGAACAGCCCGACGGCGCCGACGGCCAGCAGGTGCAGCGCGTCGGCGCGGATGGCCAGCACGACCAGCGCGGCGGCGAGTGCGACGCCGAGCAGCAGCGTCGCCCACCCGTCACCGTCGGTGACCTGGGACGCGAACACGGCGAGCAGGGCACCGGCCGTCTCGGCGACCCGGCGGGGCGGGAGCCAGCCGCCGGCGCCGAGCAGGAACCAGGCGACGCCGATCGAGACCGCCGTGAGGCTGTACCACTGGATGTCGGGCGCCTGGGTGGGCAGCGACAGCGTGGTCAGCGCGGTGACGAGCACCGCGACGAGCAGGGCCAGCTGCGGCAGTGCCCGACGGCGGACGAGGTAGAGCGGCAGGGCGGCGGCGGTGCTGACCGCACCGACGGCGATGCCGACCTCGACGTCGCGCAGATCGACGATGTCGCCGGCGACGATCCAGGTCGCCCAGCCCACACCGGCGACCGTGCCGGCGTACAGCACGCTGGCCAGCCGCTGCAGGGGTGGCCGGGCCGCGCGGCGCAGCGCCGAGCCGGCCCCGAACAGCGCGAACGTGAGCACCAGCACGAGGACGAGCCGGGCAAGCGTGGTGAACTGTTGCCAGAACTCGCCGACGAGCAGCGCGATCGCCCCCATGGCGAGCGCTGCGCCGACGTAGCCGACCGCTTCCGCGGCGACGGTCCGCCGCGACGGTTCGGTGCCACCGCGGTCACGTTCGAACCGCACGATCGCGGCGACCTGGTCAGCGCTGACCAGTCCCGCGGCGTGCCAGTCCTGCAGCAGCGTGGTCATGGACTCGCGCATGGCGCACCTCTCGGATCAAAACGCTCCGTCGCGTCGATCGTCCCTCATCGGCCACCGCCGGGACAGAGGGGAATGCCCCTACGCACCGTCGGGTCGGCGCTCAGCCCACCACAGCGCCGGGATCGGCGTTGCCGCCACAGACCAGTACCGCGACCCGCTCGCCGGGCGCGGGCCGGTAGCGCCCCGAGGTGAGCGCGGCCAGCGCGGTCGCGCCGCCCGGTTCGGCCACCAGGCGGGCGGCCTGCCACAGGCGTCGTTGCGCGTCCGCGACCTCGACGTCGGTGACCAGCAGGCTGTCGTCGATCCACCGCTGTGCCGCCCAGGCGAGGTCACCGAGCCGCCGTGCGCCGAGCGAGGACGCCGCCAGTCCGCCGACCTCGACGTCGACGGGGCCGCCCGCGGCACGGGCCGCCGACATCGCCGGCGTGCCCTCGGTCTCGACGCCGACGAGGCGCACCTCGTCGCCGACCCAGGCGGCCGCCCCGGCGATCAGCCCACCGCCACCGACGGCGACGAGCAGCGTGTCGATGTCGCCGGCGTCGGCCAGCAGTTCGGCAGTCGCGGTGCCCTGGCCGGCGACCACGTCGCGCTGGTCGTAGGCGTGGGCCCGCAGTGCACCGGTCGCGGCGACGTGCGCGTCGGCGGCGGCCAGGGCATCGGCGTAGTAACCCGGGATCACGTGGACG
This sequence comes from Egicoccus sp., assembly GCA_035462025.1. Lineage (GTDB taxonomy): Bacteria > Actinomycetota > Nitriliruptoria > Nitriliruptorales > Nitriliruptoraceae > Egicoccus. The sequence goes on from DATHUR010000106.1 coordinate 8,369, forward strand.
TCGGCCCCGAGGTCGTCGAGGGGACGCAGCTTGGCCGGCGGCGACGTGTCGGGAACGAAGATGGCGGCGCGGTGTCCGAGCCGGCGGGCGGCCCAGGCGACGGCCAGTCCGAAGTTGCCGCCGGACGCCGCGACGACGCCGGCGTCGGGCACCTCGACCCCGGCCAGCAGCGAGGTGGCACCGCGGACCTTGAACGAACCGGTCGGCTGCAACAGGTCGAGCTTGCACACGACGGCGACGCCGAGACCGAGCGCGTCGGCCTCGATGGTGAGTACCGGGGTCCGCCGCACCGCGCCGGCGATCCGGAGTGCGGCGGCGGCGACCTCGTCACGCGTCACGGGTTCCATGGCCGCGACGCTACCGGTGACTACGCCGAGCGTTCCTGTGGCTCCTCGAGCTTGCGCAGCTTGCTGTGCGGCACCAGCGTCGGGTTGACCTTCTCGCGCACCGTGTCGACGGTGATCACGCACCGGCTGACGTCCTCGCGCGAGGGGAGCTCGTACATGGTGTTGAGCAGGACCTCTTCGAGGATCGCGCGCAGGCCGCGGGCGCCGGTCTGGCGCAGGATGGCGAGGTCGGCGATCGCCTCGAGTGCGTCGGGCTCGAACTCGAGCTCGACCCCGTCGAACTCGAAGAACTTCGAGTACTGCTTGGTCAGCGCGTTGCGCGGGCCGGTCAGGATGTCGACCAGGGCATCACGTTCCAGCGGCTCGACCGAGCTGACGATCGGCAGGCGGCCGATGAACTCGGGAATCAGCCCGTAGCGGACCAGGTCCTCGGGCAGGACCGCGCGCAGGAGCTTGGCCAGGTCGTCGCCCCGCGAGGCGGCGACCTCGGACCCGAACCCGACCCCGCGTCGACCCTGGCGTTGCTCGACGACCTGTTCGAGACCGGCGAAGGCGCCACCGCAGATGAACAGGATGTTCGCCGTGTCGATCTGGATGAATTCCTGGTGGGGGTGCTTGCGGCCGCCCTGGGGCGGGACCGAGGCGACCGTGCCCTCGAGGATCTTGAGCAGCGCCTGCTGGACGCCCTCGCCCGAGACGTCACGGGTGATCGAGGGGTTGTCCGACTTGCGGGCGATCTTGTCGACCTCGTCGATGTAGATGATGCCCGTCTCGGCCTTCTTGACGTCGAAGTCGGCGGCCTGGATCAGCTTGAGCAGGATGTTCTCGACGTCCTCGCCGACGTAGCCCGCCTCGGTGAGCGCCGTGGCGTCCGCGATGGCGAACGGGACGTTGAGCAGCTTCGCCAGTGTCTGCGCGAGCAGCGTCTTGCCCGAACCGGTCGGACCGAGCAGCAGGATGTTGGACTTCTGCAACTCGACGTCGTCGACGCCGGCGGAGGCACCGACCTGGATGCGCTTGTAGTGGTTGTAGACGGCCACCGCGAGCGTCTTCTTCGCGGCGTCCTGGCCAACCACGTACTCGTTGAGGAACGAGTAGATCTCTTTGGGCTTGGGCAGCTCGTCGAGGGCGAGATCGGCCGGCTCGGCCAGTTCCTCTTCGATGATCTCGTTGCAGAGGTCGATGCACTCGTCGCAGATGTAGACGCTGGGGCCGGCGATGAGCTTCTTGACCTGCTTCTGCGACTTGCCGCAGAACGAGCACTTCAGGAGGGCATCACCCTCGCCGAACTTCGCCATCGCGGCCCTCCACCGTCGCTCGCCGGCGATGGTAACGACCACCGCCCCCGTGTGCTGTCAGGCTGGGGACAACGCCCCGGCTACGCCAGCCCGAATCTGTACCGACCGTTCATCGGACCGCGCGCTCCTGCGCCTTGCGGCTGGCGATGATCTCGTCGACGATCCCGTAGGCCTTGGCCTGGTCGGCGTCGAGGATGAAGTCGCGATCGGTGTCCTTGTCGATCTGCTCGGCGGTCTTGCCGGTCTTCTCGGCCAGGATCTCGTTGAGCAGGTCACGCATGCGCAGGATCTCGCGCGCCTGGATCTCGATGTCGACCGACTGGCCCTCGGCGCCACCGGAGGGTTGGTGGAGCAGGATGCGTGCGTGCGGCAGAGCGAACCGCTTGCCGGGGGTGCCGGCGGCGAGCAGCACGGCCGCGGCGGACGCGGCCTGGCCCATGCAGATGGTCTGCACGTCGGGCTTTATGTACTCCATCGTGTCGTAGATGGCGAACAGCGCCGTGATGGACCCGCCGGGCGAGTTGATGTAGAGCGCGATGTCCTTGTCCGGGTCCTCGGACTCGAGGTGCAGCAGCTGCGCCATGATGACGTTGGCGATCTCGTCGTTGACCGGCGTGCCGAGGAAGATGATCCGCTGCTGCAGCAGGCGCGAGTAGATGTCGAACGCGCGCTCGCCGCGGTTGGTCTGCTCGATGACGGTCGGGACCAGGTAGTTGGTCGGCGACGGCGTCGGCTGGATGAAGTCCACCGCGGTTCCTTCGTTGGCTCGTGCTCGGCCGGCCCGCACCCGGGGACGGCTGGTCGCCGACTGTACCCGCGGGGTCGTGCGCGGCAGGGGGCTTGCGTCGCCACGCCTCATGCCCGCGAGGAGCACCGATCGCGCGCCGGCCGTGCCCCGGCCGAACGGACCCACCGTGGATCGTGACCCCGGGCCGATTGCCTACCGTCGGGGGCTGACCATCCTCAGGAGAACCCGTGCGACTGCGCAACATGACCGCCGCGGCGAGTGCCGCGGTGCTGCTCGCGGCCTGCGGCGGCACCGACGACGGTGACCCCGGGGCCACGCCCGAGACCGAGACGGGCGCCGAGACCGACACCGACACCGCCGAGGACGAACCGACCGACGGCGAGACACTCGGCGACCTCGAGTTGCCCGACGCCGACGAGTTCATCGCCGACGGCGAGTTCCGCGGCCAGGGAGTCGTCCTGCCGATCCCCGACGGCTGGACCGTCGACGACATGGCACTGCTGCAGGGGTTGGTCGCGGCCACCGCCGACGAGGACCGGACCCAGCAGTTGGCGGCGCAGGCCGTCGACACCGCCCAGCTCGGCGAGGACCAGCAGGTCACCTTCGACGACGTGCTCGAGATCCAGCGCACCCAGTTCGCCCAGATCGATCCCGACCTCGAACCGACCGTCGACGAGGCGGTCGAGGTCGACGGGGCGACAGCCGCGCACCGGCTGCGGTTCGAGGACATCCAGATCGACGAGCAACCGAGCTTCGACCTCGAGGTCGTGCTCGCCGAGGACGGCGAGGGCCGCATCGCCCTGTTCAACTACGCGGCGCCGACCGAGGCGTTCGACGAGGCGATCGCCGAGCTGATGCTCGCCGGCGCCGGCATCGATCCCGACAGCGAACCTCCGGCGCCGGAGCCCGCCCCGCAGGGCGGCGCCGGCGAAGGCGGCGAGGAGCCGATCCCGGCCGAGCCCGACGAGGGCATCGGCGACGGCGCCGGCCCGCCCGAGGACGAGACCGACGGCGAGGCCGACGAAGGCTGAGACACCGCACGCACGACGATGGGCGCCCCGCGGGGCGCCCATCGTGGTGTCCGGGTCCTTCAGTCGTCGTCGCTGTCGACGCTCTCGGGGCTGTCAACGCTGTCGGGCGAGTCCGCGCTCCCGGGCGAGTCCGCGCTCTCGGGCGAATCGGCGCTCTCGGGCGAGTCCGCGGCGTTCGGGTCGTCCATCAGGCCGAGTTCGACGAGCACCTCGTCGGAGGGGCCGCCGTCGACCTTGGCGCTGGCCACGATCGTGTCGATGGTCTTGCGACGCAGGATGTCGCCGACCAGGGCCGGCAGCGTGCCCTGCTGCTGGATGATCTGGGCGATTTCCTGCGGGGACACGCCGTTGGACTGGGCGTGACGGACGATCTCGTCGTCGATGTCGCCGGGCTGCAGGTCGAGTGACAGCGTGCCGGCCAGCGCGTCGAGCACGAGCTGGGCCTTGACGGTCTCCTCGGCCTGCTTCTGCGCGTTCTCCTCGAACTCCTCGCGGGTCGAGCCCTCCATCGAGAACAGCTGGTCGACCTCGATGCCGAAGCGCTCGGCCTGGTGTTCGAGCTGGTGGATGCGGCCCGCCTTGTCGGCCTCGACCATCGACGGCGGCAGCGGCACGTCGACGCGGGCGAGGTAGGCCTCGAGGATGCGGGCCCGCAGGTCGTGCTGGGCCTGTTCGACCTTGCGTCGCAGCAGCGAGTTGCGCAGGTCGCGCTCGAGCTCGTCGAGCGTGTCGAAGCCGGACGCGGTCTGGGCGAAGTCGTCGTCGAGTTCGGGCAACGTCTTCTCGCGCACGTCCTTGACGGTCACGTGGAACGTGGCCTGCTCGCCGCCGTGCTCGGGGTACTCCTCGGGCAGTGCGTCCTCGTAGGAGAACTCGTCGCCGGCGCTCTTGCCGACGAGCTCCTCGTCGAGCTTGGGGGTGACGCCCTGCGAGCCGATCTCGTACAGCGCGTCCTCGACCCGAGCCGACTCGAGGTCGGTGCCGTCGACCTCGACGCGCAGGTCGAGGGTGACCATGTCGCCGTCGGCGGCGGCGCGTTCGACCTCGTCCACCTCGGCGAAGCGTTCGCGCAACTGCTCGAGCTGGGTCTTGACGTCGTCCTCGTCGATGTCCCACTCGGGGAAGGTGACGCTGATGCCTTCGTGGTCGGGCGGGTCGAACGTCGGTCGGGTCTCGATCTCGGCGGTGAAGACGCAGCCCTCGTTCTCGTCGAAGGTCTGCACGTCGACCTCGGGCTGGCTGACCGCGTCGATCTCCTCGGAGCGCAGCGCCTCGACGTAGAAGTCGGTGAGCGAGTTCTCGAGCGCGGTCTGGCGGATGATCCCGTCGCCGAACCGCTGCTCGATCAGGCGGCGCGGCGCCTTGCCGGGCCGGAAGCCGGGCAGGTTGACCTGCTTGGCGAGCTCCCTGGCGGCGCGGTCGAAGGCCTGCTTCACGCGCTTGGGCTCGACCTCGACGGTCAGCTTGACCTTGACCGGGTCGAGGGTCTCGACGGACGTCTTCACGATGGGTGGCTTTCGTTCGGGCGGGGAGCCGACGGGCGTCGTGGCGACGCCGACGTCGTGACACGGGACGGCGGCGCGAGGTGCGGTGACCGGCGGCGCGCGCGAACGAGCGTCGCGCCACGGCATGCGGCTGCGCCGGCCGAGACCGGTCGGGAAGGTGGATGGTTCCACCTGACGGGCGAGGTGTCCAACCGCCGACCGCCGACAACGGCCACCGGCGCGAACAACGCAGCGCCGGGCGCGGCCCCCTCATCGGGGCCGGTACGCTCCGCGCGCCTCGGGACTCGTCCTCCCGGGGCCACCATCCGGGGAACGCTCCCGGAGCCAACCCGACCGGGGTGTAGCGCAGCTTGGCTAGCGCGCCTGCTTTGGGAGCAGGAGGTCGTCGGTTCGAATCCGG
>DATHUR010000107.1:0-17143 GCA_035462025.1 Egicoccus sp.
CGACCGTGAACGACACCGGCGACGCGTCCTACGCGCCGGATGCTGAGGGGGCTGTGGATCTGGTGGCGCAGGAGCGTGAGGTCACGGTCACCGTGTTGGGTGGCGTCGATGGTGACGAGCCGTTGGTGGGTGTGACGGTCACGGCGACGCATGTGTCGTTGGACACCCGGGATGCGATGACCGATGTGGACGGGATCGCGACCTTCGAAGACGATGACACGTTGGCGCCCACGGAGTGGACGTTCACGACGTCGAACGCGACCGGTTTGGCCGCACCGCACGACAACGGCAGTTCCACCTTGTCGGTCGGGGTGGGCGCGCCCACGCCCGCGACCGACGTGGGCACCCTGACGCTGACGCCATGGGTCCAGGTCACGGGATCGGTCGAGCCGGTGGCGTACTCCCCGGACGGTCCGGGGACCGGGTCCCTCGATCACGCTGGTACGACCGTTGTCGCCGCATCCGACGAACTTCCCGCGCGGACGGGCTCGGGCGGCGCAATGGCCGCCCTTGCGGGCGCTACCGCGTCCTGGTCCGTGTACGTCCCGCCCACGCCTGATGGGGACGGACCGGTCGACTGGGAGGTGACCATCAACGCGCCCGGCTACACCGAACTCGACGTGAGCTTCTCCCTCGACGACGACGGTGTGCCGACGGGCGTGGTGACGGGAATCGAACTGGTCTCCATCCCGAGGGACGTCGAGATCTTCGTCGCCACGGACGAAGCACCGACGGTGGGTGTTCCCGGGATCGACGTGACCGCGACGCTCGGGACACTCACGTGGACGACCACCTCGGACTTGGACGGCGTTGCGACCTTTACCACGGCGTCTGGCGAACTGCCCGACAACGGCCGTCTGGTGGCCGGGACGTGGTCGCTGACGACCCTCGGGGCGGTGAACCCGATCCTCGACGTGACGGTCTCGAGGGACGTTCCCGCTGGCAGCGGCCTTCACCAGATGGAGGCCGCGATCCTGCTCAGCAACTCCAAGCTGTTCGGCGTGGTCGGTGAGATGGAGGACGGTGAACTCGTCCCGCTCGAAGGGGTGACGATCCGGGCCGACCGGGCGGGCGAGACCTTCTCGATCGTCAGCACGGCGATGACCGCCGATGGGTACAACTATCGACTGCGTGCCCGCGCCGGCACCTGGAAGATCACGGCGATTCGTGACGGCCAGGAGATCGTGGTCGACGAGGCGTTCGAGATCGTCAAGGACGGGCCGGACACCGAGCCGAACTGGCTCGACATCGTGCTGCCGGCGATCGAGACGCCGGTCATCGCCGGTCAGGTGCTTGCCGAGGGTGGCGGCGGCGTCGAGGGTGCGACCATCACCGCGACCAGCAGTGCCGGCACGGTGGCGACGACGACGTCCGAGGACGGCTCGTACGAACTGGCCGGTCTCGACGACGACGTGACCTGGTCGGTGACGTTCACCCCGCCGGAGGGCTACGAGGGCCAGCCGGTGACCCGCTACGTCGCGCCGGGCTATTCGGGCGGGGCGGACATCACGCTCGACCAGACGTTGCCGTCCAGCCTCGGTTCGATCCAGGTCGACCTCGAAGGCGGCGACGCCGGCGAGAGCGTGGCCGTCACGCTGACCGAGACCACGCCGTTCCCGACGCTCGACGCCGACGGCACCGAGACCGTCATGGTGACGTTGGGTGCCGAGGGCACCGCGTCGGTGACCTTCGATGGCCTCGTCCCGGACGGTCCCGGCGTCGGCATGGCCCGGTTCTCCGTCACGGCGATCGGTGAAGGTCGCGACGCGGTCAGCGGCAGCGCGATCTCGGTCGCAGCGGGACAGACCACCGCCGTCTCGCTGTCACTCGGTGGCCCGACGACGACCGTGATCCAGGTGACCCTGACCTCGGCGGGCGAGCCGGTCGTCGACCGGACCGTCGCGCTGATGGACGGCATGGGCACGACCCTGGAATCCACCGCCACGCCCGGTGTGAACGTGTACACGTTCTCGGGCATCGAGATGGGGGAGTGGCAGGTCACCATCCCGACCGGCGGGTTCTTCCCCGGCACGATCACGGTCACCGAGGGCGTGACGGACTACGCCGTCGACCTCGTCGCCGTCGAGCCGGATCCGGAACCGACCGAGGACCCGACGCCGGAACCGACCGAGAGCGCCACGGACGGCGCGGGTGGGACGGACACCTCGACCGACACGGCCGAGGGTGCCGGTGGGGCGACCGACTCCACCGAGGGCTCGGGCGAGGAGACCACCTCGGGCACGACCGATGGGGGCGGCGGGACCGGCGACGAGGTCGTCGCCGACGACGAACCCGGACCGGACCCTGAGCCCACCGCTACCGAGACCGAGACCGTGGGGGACGGATGACACCGGTCCTCCCGACGCCTCGACCAGCGAGCAGCGGCGCTACGGGCTGACCTTGACGATGGCGGTCCCGGTGCCCTCGGCGATGTGCCGGAACGTGACCGTGGTCACCGAGCCGTCATCGCAGTCGTAGATGACCTGCATGGTCGTGTCGTCGTAGGCGCGCTGCCGCAGGGTGCACCCGTCGGCGGTCATCGCCTCGTCGACGGTCGGCATGACCGCCTCGCGCTGGACGTCCTCGACCACGAAGGTGACCGCGGCGGACCAGTCGTCCGCACGCCTGGTCACGGTCCCCTCCACCTCGACCGCGCCCTCGGGGACGGCCGCGCCGGGCAGTTCGTCCGGTGTGCCCTCGAAGCTGCGGGTGCCCTCGCGGCCGAGCGCGGCGCTGGTCGCGTTGCGCCCGTCGAGGAGCAGCACCACCCCGGCGGCGACGATCGCCAGGACGACGGCCACCACCAGCAGGCGTCCCCACAGCGAGGTGGGGACGAGGCGGGAGAAACCGGCCCGGTTCGGGCTCGTGGGCGTGGTCACCCAACTACTCTAACGGGGCCAGGGGCGCGCCACGCCTGCTTCGGCGGACGACTTGGATCCGGTCCGGACGCACGCTGGCCGAGGAGCATGCGGTGAGGCCGTCGAGCCACGACGAGCAGGAACGCGCGGCCGCCTCGCCGCGCTCCCGCACGGGCGCACCGACACGGCGCGGCGGCCTGTCGACCTCGGACCAGGCGCTGCTCGCCGCCCAGCATCTCGCCGGCAACGCCGCGGTCGCCCACGCGCTCGCGCCGAAGCGCGAGTCGGCGGCCCCGGTCCGGACGACGTCGCAGGAGCAGCCGGACGCGCTCGTCCTCGACGCGCCCGCGTTCGACCTACAGGTGCCGCAGGGAAGTTTCGACCACCTGCTCAAAGGCCGGCGGATGCGCGGGCACCGCGAGATCGTCGAGCGCTTCGAGCGCCAGCGCGGCGTCGTGCCGGTCGCCTGGACCGCGGGCACCGGCGCCACCGCCCAGGAACGCAACACCGCCTGGCGCGTCCACCAGCGCACCCTGGTCGCGACCTCGACCCTGCCCCGGTTCACCGCCGTCAGTGCGGACGCGCCCGGCCTCCCGGGACCGGTCACGACCGCCGATGCACTGCTGGCCGGGCTGCCGCGCAGCCCACGGTCCGGCCGCGGTGGCGTCCGTCTGAGCTACGCCGGCGATCCGGTCGTCGGCGGCGCGGCCCGGGTCACCAGCCGCAAGCCGGACGACTCGACCCTGGTCGTCGAGATGGCGTTCGCCCAGGGGACGCTGGTGATGACCGGCCGCCGCGATGTCCAGGGCGACCACCTCGACTGGGACACCGAACTGACCATCGACCTCGACGCCCTCGCCCGCGTGCTGTGGCGCGACGTCTTCGACCGGCTCGAGACTCGCCGCAAGGGCGGGATCAAGAAGCTCAAGCCCGCGGCGGCCGCCGGCGACCCGCCGAAGCGGAAGCCCCGCAGGATCGACGACGGGGATGACGACGCCGACCGCATCGAGCCGGTCTCCGGCACGGGCGACGAACAGGGGATGCTCGATGAACGATCCTGACGAGCGGCCGGACGGCGATCGGCCGGCCGACGACGACGCGGCCGAACAGATGCTCGCCGTGAGTGCCGAACTCGGTGACACCGAGCACGAGACCGGCTGGCGCAGCCGGTCGGGCACGGTGCGCCGCCGGCAACGGGTGGTCCGCGGCGCCACCCCGGGGGAGACCGAGGTCCGCGAGCGGACCCGCGTGCGATCGGTTGCCGAGGAGGGCGTCGGCGGGGAGCGGCCCACCGGCCCCGGCCCTGCTGGTGCGACCCCGGAGACCGATGAGCCCACGAAGCCGGTGATGCTCGACGCGCAGGGCAACCCGATCGACACGCCGATCGCCACCACCACGACCACCACCGCCCCTGCGGCACCGGTCGTGCCCGACGCCGGCCGCTTCCTCGCCGACGCCGTCCGCAGCTACCTCGACGGTCTCGACGACCTCGGCGTCGACCACCCCGTCACGGCCGACCGCCTGGCCCAGTTGCGCCGGACGCTGGAGCGCTACGAACACGGCTGACCCCGAACCTGTGGAGTCGTTCGACCGCAGGCAATCGCTTGCACTCCACGAACGGCCGCGGCGGGTGTAACGCGCGCGAAACACGCCGGTCACTACGATCGCGCGGACGCGTCGTCGTCGCGGCGCCCGCGTGCCGACCTTGGGGAACCAGCGCATGGACAAGCAACAGGAGTACGTCCTCCGCACCGTCGAGGAGCGCGACATCCGGTTCATCCGGCTGTGGTTCACCGACGTGCAAGGGTTCTTGAAGTCGGTGGCGATCACCGCCGCCGAACTCGAGAACGCCTTCAGCGAAGGCATCGGCTTCGACGGCTCATCGATCGAGGGCTTCGCCCGGGTCCAGGAAGCCGACATGCTGGTCGTGCCGGACGCCTCGACGTTCCAGATCCTGCCGTGGCGGCCAGAGTCCATGGGCGTGGCCCGGATGTTCTGCGACATCCTCACCCCCGACGGCCAGCCGTTCGCGGCCGACCCCCGCTACGTCCTCAAGCGCACCCTCGAGCGTGCCTCGGAGATGGGCTTCACCTTCTACGTCCACCCCGAGATGGAGTTCTTCCTGTTCGAGAGCGCCGAGAACCCGCGGCCGCTGGACAACGGTGGCTATTTCGACCAGACCCCGCTGGACGTGCAGCAGGACTTCCGCCGCCAGACCATCAACACGCTCGAGAAGATGGGGATCTCGGTCGAGTTCTCCCACCACGAGGTCGCCCCCTCCCAGCACGAGATCGACCTGCGGTTCGCCGACGCGCTGACGATGGCGGACAACATCATGACCTTCCGCCTCGTGGTCAAGGAGACCGCGCTGCAGCGGGGCGTGTACGCGACCTTCATGCCCAAGCCCATCGAGGGCGAGTGGGGCAACGCGATGCACCTGCACCTGTCGTTGTTCGAGGGCGACAACAACGCCTTCCACGACGCCGGCGACGAGTACCACCTCTCGCCGACCGCCCGCGCCTTCACCGCCGGACTGCTGCGCCACTCCCGCGAGATCACCGCCGTCACCAACCAGTGGGTCAACTCCTACAAGCGGCTGACCGCCCGGCTGCACGGTCCGCAGCCGTCGGGTGAGGCGCCGATCTTCGTCACGTGGGGCCACTCCAACCGCAGTTCGCTGGTGCGCATCCCGATGTACAAGCCGCGCAAGGGCACCTCGACCCGCATCGAGTACCGCGCACCCGACCCCGCGGTCAACCCCTACCTCGCCTTCGCGCTCATCCTCGCGGCCGGCCTCAAGGGCATCGAGGAGGGCTACGAACTGCCCGAGGAGTCCGAGGACAACGCCTTCGAACTGACCCCGGCGGAACGGGCCGCGTCGGGCATCGAACGCCTGCCCGCCAGCCTCGGCGAGGCCCTGGCGATCATGGAGAACTCCGAGTTGGTGGCCGAGACGCTCGGCGAGCACCTGTTCGCGTTCTTCCTGGCCAACAAGCGCCGCGAATGGGACGAGTACCAGGCTCACGTCACCACGTTCGAACTCGAGCGCTACCTGTCGCTGCTGTAGATGGCGGTCAGGCCCCGCTCGGTCCGTGCCCGGCTCGCCGCAGCCGGGCTCGACCCCGACGTGGCCCACCAGCGCCTCGCGGACGCTGGCCTGCTCGACGGGCAGCAGGTCGACGAGGACCTGCTCGCCGCGTTGTCGCAGGCCGCGGCCCCCTCGGACGCGCTCGCGACCCTGACCGACCTGGTCGCCCACCATCCGCAGTTGTGGGCCGAGGTGTGTGCGGACGACGACTGGCTCGCGCGGGTGATCGCGGTCGCCGGCGTGTCCCGGCCGCTCGGTGACCTGCTCAGCCAGCACACCGACGCGGTGTATGCGCTGCGGACCCTCGAGACCGTCGAGGTGGACGCGGTCGCCGCGCGGGTCACCGAGGCGATCCTGGCCGAGGACGAGGCGCCGAAGCAGGCGGCGGCCGTCGCCAGCATCCGCCGGGGCGCCACCGCCGACATCGCCGCCCGCGATCTGACCGGCATCACGGGCGTCGAGGAGGTGGCGGCCGAACTCGCCCGGCTCGCCGAAGCGGTCCTCGACGGCACCCTGCGCGCCGTGCAGCGCCAGGTCGCCGGCGACAGCCCCTGTGCCCGCCTCGCCGTGATCGGCATGGGCAAGCTGGGCGGACGCGAACTCAACTACGTCTCCGACGTCGACGTCGTGTTCGTCCACGAACCGGTCGACCCCGAGGCCGAGGACGCCGCCGAGCGCGCCGCCCGCGAGGCCAGGCAGGTCTTCACCAAGGTCCTCGACCTGCTCAACGCCTCGACCACGATGGGCCGCGCCTACGAGGTCGACCCGACCCTGCGCCCCGAGGGCCGCTCGGGACCGCTGTCGCGGCCGCTGGCCACGGTCGAGGCCGACTGGGACCGGTGGGCGAAGACCTGGGAGTTCCAGGCGCTGCTCAAGGCCCGGCCGGTCGCGGGCGACCGCGAACTGGGCGCCGAACTGCTGCGCCGGGCCGAACCGTTCATCTGGCCCGACCGGCTCGATGCCGACGTCGTCGCCGAGATCCGTGAGATGAAGTCGCGCATCGAGGCCAAGCCCGAGGTGCAGCGCCACGGCGAACGCCAGCTCAAGCTCGGGCCCGGCGGCATCCGCGACATCGAGTTCGCCGTGCAGTTGCTCCAACTCGTGCACGGCCGGGGTGACCGCTCGCTGCGCGACCCGGGGACGCTGCCGACCCTGCGGGCGCTGCATCGCAACGGCTACGTCGCCGAGGAGGACGCCGACGCCTTCGCCGCCGCCTACAAGATGCTGCGTACGGTCGAGCACCGGCTGCAGTTGGCCCACGAGCGCCGCACCCACACCATCCCCGACAACGAGGAGCGCCAGGAGTGGCTGGCCCGGACGCTCGGGTACCGCGCCGGCCAGGAGTCGACGGCCCGCGAGCCGTTTCTGCGCGAGCTCAACCAGGTCCAGACCCGGGTCCGGGAACTGCACGCGAAGCTGTTCTACCGGCCGTTGCTCGAGACCTACGCCACCCTGCCCGCCGACGCCGCCGGGATCAGCGTGCCGGTCGAGGCCCGCCGCATGGGCGACGAGGCCGCCCGCGAACGACTCGAAGCGCTGGGGTTCCGCGACGGCAAGGCCGCGCTGCGCCACGTCCGCGCCATGACCCTCGGGGTCACCCGCCGGGCCCGCACCATGCGGGCCGTGCTGCCGGCGGTGCTCGCCCTGCTGCAGGACACCCCCGATCCCGACACCGGCCTGAAGAGCTTCCGCGAACTGGTCGACGTCCAGGGCGACACCGGCAAGCTGCTCGACCACCTGCGCGACCATCCGCCCGCGTCCGAGCTGCTTGCCCGGGTGCTGGGCACCAGCCGCGTCGCCGGTGAGCTGCTGGTCAGCCAGCCGCAGGGGATCGACTGGCTACGCGACGACCACCTGCGCGACCGGCCGCGCACCCGCGAAGACCTGGTCCGCATGGCGATGGGTCGTCTGCACTGGCAGGACACCACGGCCGCGCTCCGCAGGTTCAAGCGGCTCGAGTTGCTGCGCATCGTGCTCCGCGACCTCGCCGACGCGACCACCGTGTCCGGCGTGGGGGAGGAGCTGACGGCCCTGGGCGAGGCGTGCCTGACCGGCGCGTTGCGCGCGGAGCTGCGCAGGCAGGCGCGCGAACGGGCCCTCGCGTCGCCCGACGACCTGCCGGTGTCGATGGCGATCATCGGCATGGGAAAGCTCGGCGGCAACGAGCTCAACTACGTCTCCGACCTCGACGTGCTGTTCGTCCACGAGGTCACCGGCAGGGGTGGGCCCCGGGGGGACGGAGGGGGTGCCGACACCGAGGACGCCAACAGGCTCGCGCTGACCGTCGCCGCCAACGTGATGCGCTCGCTGTCGGACATCACCGCCGAGGGCACCGCGTTCGAGGTCGACGCCGACCTGCGTCCCGAGGGCCGCAACGGGCCGCTGTCGCGCTCGTACGAGTCGTACCTGAAGTACTGGAGCCGCTGGTCGGAACCGTGGGAGGCGCAGGCGCTGCTCAAGGCCCGCGTCGTCGCCGGCGACCGCGACCTCGGGACCCGCCTCGTCGACGCCGCCCGCGAGCTGGCGTACCCGGACACGTTCGGCGAGCGCGACGCGCAGCGCATCCGCCGGATGAAGGCGCGCATCGAGAAGGAGCGTGTGCCGCGGCGGGTGGATCCCGAGCGCCACCTCAAGCTCGGGCCGGGTGGGCTGTCCGACGTCGAGTGGATCGTGCAGTTGCTGCAACTGCGCCACGGTGCGCGTGAGACCGCGGTCCGTTCGACCTCGACGATGGAAGCGCTCGACGGGGCGCAGGACGCCAGCCTGATCGACCACGCCGACGCGCGTCAGCTACGTGCCGGCTACCAGTTCCTCGCGAAGGTCCGCAACCGGCTGTACCTGCTGCGCCAGCGTGACGTCGACGTGGTCCCCGGCAACCCGCAACTGCTGGAACTGCTCGCCCGCTCCATGGGCTACCCGCGCGGCGCGTGGCAGGAGTTCGAGGAGGACCGGCGGCGCCACCAGCGCCACGTCCGCCAGGTCTTCGACCACCTGTTCTACGGCCTCGACCCGGGCCAGCACACCAGCGGCACCAACGGCTGGTGAGCGTCTCTCAGAATGCCTGGCGGCGCACTGATCGGAGCTGCGCCGTTTGTTTCAGCACCTCGGGGTCCTTCTCGACCCGGTACTGCTTCCTGGGGCCGTCCGCGTTGCGGGCCCTGCGGTAGACGCCGTAGAGCGCGATCCACGCCGGGAGGATCAACGCCTCCCACGCGCCGTTGACGGCCAGTGCCACGCCGATGACGGTCGTCACGACCACCATGGCCGGCCACAGACGGATGCTGCCGAGAAGACGTCGCACGTGCCCCTCCGTGTCGTCGGTTTCCACGGTAACCGGCGTTCCGGGTCCCGTCCATGACCGGGGCGGTCATGGACGGGCCGGAACATCCGTGGGTCAGTGCCCGCCCATGTCGGGGTCCCCGACTGTGACGGTGGTGACTGCCTCGACGGGTTCGCCGCCGACGAGGTAGTCGCCGTGGTCGTTGCCGTTGAGGGTCACCCGCACCTCGTGGTCGCCCGGTTCGAGGGACAGGTGCATCCACTCGCCGTACAGGCGGCCGACCTTCTCCCCGTCGACGTACACGTGGGCGTGGCCCTCGCCGTCGGCGTGCATCGAGGAGGCCTTCGCCGGCGCCCACACGAAGCCGGTGGTGGTCACCTGCAGATTGGCGCCGGCCTTGGCGTCGGGGGTGACGGTCGCGGTGACCGTCATCGGTGCCGCCGCCTCGTGGGCCACCGGGTCGCCGTGCATCGCGCCCGCTTCGGGGACCGCGACCGACGTCGTCGCCGCGACGATCTCGCCGTCGACGTCGAGGTCGCTGTGGTCGTTGCCGTTGAGGGTGACCCGCACCTCGTGGTCACCGGGGGCGAGGCCGCCGACGTGGAACCACGGGGTGTACAGCCGCCCGACCTTCTCGCCGTCGACGTAGAGGTGGGCGTGCCCCTCACCCTCGACCGGCTCGCCGGACGCGTGTTCGGGCGCCCAGGTGAACCCGGTGGTCGTGACCTCGACGTTCACGCCGGTCATCGGGTCGGGCGTGGCCGTCACGGCGACGGTCAGCGGCTCGACGACGACCTCGTCGGCGGGCTCGCCCTCGGCCGCGATCGGTTCGGTGCTCTCGGTCTCGGTCGGTGCGGGCTCGGGCGACGCGGTCGCCTCGACCGTGCTCGCGGTGGCTGCGGCGGTCGGTTCGGTCGTTGTGGTGGCGCAGCCGGCGACGATGGCGGCGGCGGCCAGTAGTGCGGTGGTGGATCGTGCGGTCAGCATGGAAACAGCGGACTCCTCGGCCGGTTCTCGGCCGTCGACGTGACGTGGCGGCGGCATGGCTGAACGCGCCGCGTGTCGCGACGTCGGCTCAGCCGGCGAGCAGCGGCGGTCCGCGTGAGCCGAGCGAGCCCGGCCGGTGTGCAGCCGGGACCCGGTCACGCCAGTCGCCGGCGCGCCAGGCGGGCGGAGGGGTCGGTGCAACCGTGACGAGTGGGCCGCGCAGCGTCGCCATGGTCAGGCGCACCAGCACCGAGAACAGCAGGGCGACCGCGAGTTGTGCGAGCAGGCCGCCGATCACCGGCGCCTCGGTCAATCCGCCGAGGGGTGCGCCCGTCAGCCAGCGTTCGCCGACCTCGATGGCCACGTACAGGGGCACCTGGGCGCCAAGCAGGCGGCCGGCGTCGAGATCGAGTCGGTCACCGCCACCACGGGACGTGGTCGTGGCGTACGCGAGCAGGGCCACCGCGCCGGCGGCCGGCACGATGCGCAGTGCCGCGTCGAGATACGCGTGCGACAGCCCGGTGGCGGCGCCGGCCAGGGCCGCGACGCCGTAGCCGAGTTCGTGGCCCAGCAGCACGCCGGCGGCGACGACCAGCAGGAACGAGGGTCGTCGCCATCGCACGTGCCGGTCGATCGTTCGCGCTCCTGGCCGGGGACGGTACGCGGCCGTCACGGGCGGGAGGATACCCCCGGCCGTATCACGAGCCGATGTCGCCGTCTGCGTTGGTGAAGCTCACCTCGACGCCGACCTGGTTGGGCGCGCCGGCCCAGTTGTGCACGAGGATGCGGTACCCGCCGGCCTCGATGCCGCTCGGCACGGTGTAGGTCAGTGCTTCACGGTCGAGGTCGCCGCCGGCCCCCGCCGCGAGGTTCTCGCTCCAGGTCCCGTCGTCGAGTCGGCGCTGCAGGTAGATGTCGAGGTCGGCCGGGGTGGCGGGCGTCGCGACGGCCTCGAGCGTGACGTTGTCGAAGCCGTCCTCGACGGTGAACTCGAAGGCAGCGGCCGTCGCAGGTTCCACGATCACGCCCGCGCCGGGCGCGACCACGACCACGGTCCCCGACGCGGGGGCCTGGGCGGGTCCGTCCAGTGGGGCGACCTCGGCGGTGGCCTCGAACCGTTCGACGTCGGGATGCACGACGGCGTCGGCGTCCAGCGGCAGGGTGTAGGCCGAGGTCGTGCCCGGACCGGTGTGCACGCTGACCTGCAGGTCGGTGGTGTGGGTCGGGACGTGGTGCTGGCTCGACGTGCCGACCGACAGCACGAGGCGCTCGCCCTTGGCCACGTGGTGGGCCGCGGTGAAGCACTGCAGGTCCAGGTCCATCACCTCGCCGGGGACGACGGGCGCGGGGGTGCGCACGTCGTGCCGGAGCATCGTGTTGGCGGCGCAGAAGTTCATCGGCCGCCGGTTGCCGTCGGCGTCCTCGGCGAACAACGTGGTCACCACGTGCAGCACCGCCGAGGTCGTCGTGGAGACGTCGAGGTCGAGTTCGGGCATGCCGAGGAACGTCGTGTCCTCGATGAACGGGGTCGTGACGAACTCGGTCGCGCCCTCGCCCGCGACCGAGGTGAACGAGGCGGCCGTCGGCTGCGACGGCGCCTGGAAGCGCAGGCTGCCGTCGGTCGCGTCCGGGTACAGCCGCAGCGCGCCGGGGGTCGCGTCCCAGGCGTCGCCGGTCGTGACCTGCGCGCCGTTGAGGAACGCCTCGACCGGTGGTCCGGTCCGCACGTCGCGGTGCTGCAGGTGCTTGTCGAACCAGGCGTGCAGCGCGTACTTCCACTGCTCGAAGCGGCAGTTCACGTGTCCGACGGACTCGGCCTCGGCGCAGCTGGTCGCACCCGCCGAGCCGTGGTCCCACTGGCCGATCCACACCTTGTCGGTCGGGTTCGGGTCACGGTCGGCGAAGAACCACTCGGCCGCCGGGATGCGGGCCGCATTGTCGTTGACGCCGTGGATCATGAAGATCGGGCCGTCCCAGGCGGCCGCACCCGCGCGATGGTCGCGGACGGTGTGCCATGCCTGCCACTCACCGGTGGCCTGGCCATGTCCGGCGGTCGCGGCCGAGTTCTGCAGACCACAACCGGTCTGCTCGGGCCGCTCGCCGAAGTGCTCGCCGTCCGGCAGGTCGCGTTCGAGCGCCAACTGCTCGTAGGCGAAGATCGGGCCGGCGTACTGCAGCATCCACGGAACGCCGTTGTGGAACTGGTGGTCGTACATCGAGCCGAGCCCGGCCGACGGTGCGATCGTGACCAGCCCGTCCGGGTCCTGGGCGGCGGCGACGGCCGGGGTCGAGCCGACGTAGCTGTGGCCGGTCATGCCGACCTCGCCAGAGGACCACGGCTGCGACGCGGCCCACTCGACGACGGTCTTGAGGTCCTTGGCGTCGTTGGGGCCGAGGTGGTCGAGGCAGCCGGACGACATGCCCGTGCCGCGCAGGTCCATCATGACCACGGCGTACCCGCGCGGGGCGAAGTAGCCGGTGAGGCCGACGTGGTTGCCGTCGGCGTCCTTGGCGTCGGGGAAGATGCGGATGCCCTCGCGGTCGGCGAGCGTGCCGTGGTAGGGGCTCGCCTCGAGGATCACCGGCCACTGCTCGATCTCGTCGTGACGTTCCGGCAGGGTCACCTCGACGTAGATCTCCTCGCCGTCGAAGGCGGGGACCGTCGTGGCGAACTTCTCGATCGGGTACTGCGGCTGGGACAGCGCGTCGGCCTGCGCGACGTAGTCGAAGGGCGGCGCCGCCTCGTCGAGCCTGGGCGCCGGCCGGTCGTCCCCGCGGTCCGGCCTGCCGCGACCGTCTCGCGGGCCGCGCTCGGTTCGGGGACCCCGTTCGTCACGCGCGCCGCGTTCCCCCTCGCCCGCGCGGTCGTTGCCGGCCCGCCCGTCGTCGCGGCGGTCACCGCCGAGCGCGGCCTCGGGCGCGTCGAGCGGCGACTCGACGGCGGCGAGGTCGGCACGGGCGCCCGGCGGCGGTGCGACGGTGGCGACGGCGACGGCGACGGCCAGCATCGCGGTGACGGACAGGGATCGCAGGACGGTGCGCATGGCTACTCCGGCAGACGGGCGGGCACGACTGGGTGTCACCGCCTCGGGGTCGCTCCTGCGGGTCTCAACGAACCGGGCGCGTCGCGGTCACGTGCCGCACAGGTGTCGGTACCGTCGGCGGTCCCGAACGGAGCGTCCATGGCGCGCGCCACCCCGTTGACCATTCCCGAGTCCGACCCGCGGGCCTGCAGCGCCGGAGCCCGGGTCAACGCCCTGGGTCGGGTGCCGTTCTTCGCCGGTCTCGACCACGACCGCCTGCACCGCGTCGACGGCCGGGCCGGCATGCACGGCATCGCCGCGGGGGAGGCGGTCTACCTGGCCGGACACGCCGCCGAGCGCCTGTACGTGGTCGCCACGGGCGTGGCCAAGCTCACCGTCACGACCGGGGACGGCGACGAGGTCCTGCTCGACGTCGTCGGTCCGGGCGCGTTCCTGGGCACGCTGCCGAGCCTGGGCGGGTCGACCTACGCCGAGGACGCCTGGGCGTTGACCAGCGGCTGCCTGCTGTCGTTCACCGCCGCGCAGTTCGACGCGGTGCTCGACGAGCACCCCCGGGTCGCGCGACAGGCCCTCGCGGCCGTCGGCGCGCGGCTGCAGGCGGCGCAGGACCGTGTCCGCCGCGGCGCGTCCGGCTCGGCCGCGGCACGGATCGCGGGAACGCTGCTGGTGCTGGGGGAGCGCCTCGGGTCCGTCCGCGACGGCCGCATCGTCCTGGACGTGCCGCTTGCGAGAGAGGACCTCGCAAGCCTCGCCGGCTGCGCTCCCGAGACGGTCAGCCGCCACCTTGCGGTGTGGAAGCGGGAGGGCGTCGTCGACACCGGTCGCCGCTGGGTGGCGATCCGGCAGCCGGGCCGCCTCGCGGAGGTCGCCGGGGTGACCACCGCGCTGCAGACCCCGTCCGGGGCCTGAATCGTGGCCGCAAACCGACCGGTCGCTACCTGACACCGGTCAGTTTCGAAACGCGCGGCGTCCGTACCGTCGTTGTTGTCGCCACACCGGCGGCCATCGACGGCAAGGACCGATCCATGAGCTCCCAGACCTCCGCCACCACCCACACCCTGCTGCGCGCCGAGGGCTTCTCGTGCCCGTCGTGCGTCGCCAAGATCGAGAAGCAGGTCGGCCGCCTCCCCGGCGTCGCGGACGTGACCGTGCACTTCGCCTCGTCCCGCATCGAGGTCGACCACGATCCGGCCATCGCGGGTGTGGACGACCTGGTCGCCGCGGTCGCCAAGGCGGGCTACGTCGCCGTGCCCGCGGCCTTCTGAGTCTGCGCTTCTCGCCCACCCCCCTCGAAGGACGCGACCATGCCAGCCCTCTCCCTGCCCCTCGGACGCTGGACCGTGCCGGCCGTGTCCGGCCTGCTCATCGCCGCGTCCTTCGTCGCCGACCTCCTCACCACCTCCGCGCTGCCCGGCGACCTCGCCATGGTCGCCGCGGCGGTCGTCGCCGGGACCCCGATCGTGCGCAGCGCCCTGCGGGCGTTGCGTGGCCGGGTCGTCGGCATCGACCTGCTCGTTGCCGTGGCCAGTGTCGGCGCGATCGTCATCGGCGAGTACTGGGAGGCGGCCGCGGTCACCTTCCTGTTCGCGGTCGGACATGCGCTCGAGGCCGCGACCCTGGCCAAGACCCGCTCCGCGCTGGCCGAGCTGATCGCCGTGGCCCCCGACGTCGCGGTGGTCCTGCGCGACGGCACGCAGCACGAGGTCCCGGCGGGCCAGGTGGAGACCGGGGAGGTGGTCCTGGTCAAGAACGGGGCCAAGGTGCCCGTCGACGGCGACGTGGTCGCCGGCAATGGCGCCCTGGACGAAGCGTCGATCACCGGCGAGTCGATCCCGGTCGAGAAGGCCGCGGGCGACCGGGTCTACGCCGGCACGATCTCGCGGGGCGGTGTCCTGCAGGTGCGTGCCACCGGTGTGGGAGCCGACACCACGCTGGCGCGCATCATCCACCGCGTCGAGGAAGCGCAGGACGCCAAGGCCCCCACCCAGCAGTTCATGGACCGGTTCTCGGCCTGGTACACGCCCGGGATCATGGTCTTGGCGCTGGTCGCCGGGCTGGTCACCGGCGACGTCGCGCTCGCGCTGACCCTGCTCGTGATCGGCTGCCCCGGCGCGCTGGTCATCTCGATCCCGGTCTCGATCGTCGCCGGCATCGGCCGTGCCGCCCGCGACGGGATCCTGATCAAGGGCGGCGAGTACCTCGAGACCTCGGCCCGTATCAGCGCGGTCGCCATAGACAAGACCGGCACGCTGACCTCGGGACGGCCGCGTGTCACCGACGTCGTCGTCCTCGATGCCGGCAGCGATCGTGACGACGTGCTGCGATGGGCGGCCCGCGCCGAAGCCGGCTCAGAACACCCGCTGGCCCGACCGATCGTGGACGCTGCCCTCGACGCCGGCCTCGAGTTCGACGGCATGCCCGACGCCACCGAGCCCGTACCGGGCCGTGGCATCACCGCCACCCTGGACGGCAGCCGCGTCCTGGTCGGCAACCTCGTGCTGCTGGTCGACGCCGGCCTCACGGACACCGACGCCGCGGCCCGCGTCGCGGACGAGCTCGCCGCAGCCGGCCGGACACCGATGCTGGTCGCGGTCGACGGGCGCGTCCTCGGCGTGGTCGCGGTGGCCGACGAGGTGCGACCGGAGGCGGCCGCCATGGTCGCCCGACTGCACGAGGTGGGCGTCGAGAAGGTCGTGATGCTCACGGGCGACGTCCCCCTGGTGGCGCACGCCATCGCCGCCGCCACCGGCGTCGACGAGGTCCATGCGGGCCTGTTGCCCGAGGACAAGCTCGACGTCGTCACCGCCATGCAGCGTGACGGCCACACGGTCGCGATGGTCGGTGACGGCGTCAACGACGCCCCGGCGCTGGCGGCCGCCGACATCGGTGTGGCGATGGGCGCGGCCGGATCCGCGGTCGCGGTCGAGACCGCCGACATCGCCCTGATGGGGGACCGGTTGCTCCGGCTGCCCGAAGCCGTCGGCCTGGCGCGACGCACCGTGGCCAACATGCACCAGAACGTCACGGTCGCCCTCGTGACCGTCGGTCTGCTGCTGCTCGGGGTGCTGCTGGGTGGCGTCACGATGTCGCTGGGCATGCTGGTGCACGAGGCGTCGGTGCTGCTCGTGATCGGCAACGCGATGCGGCTGCTGCGCCGCCGCCGGCGCGCGGGTCAGGCCGGCACGCCGTCGGCGGCGCTCACCAGCGCAGCGACGTCGAGCTTGGACATGCCGAGCATCGCCTCGGTCGCCCGGCGGGCCCGCTCGGGGTCGGGGTCGGCGAGCAACTGATCGAGCACCTTGGGCACCACCTGCCAGGACAGCCCGTAGCGGTCCTTGAGCCAGCCGCACTGGGACGGCTCGCCACCTTCGACCAGCGTGTCCCAATAGTGGTCGACCTCGGCCTGGTCCTCGCACGGGATCATGAACGACACCGCCTCGGTGAACGGGAACAGTGGCCCGCCGTTGATCCCGACGAACGGCTGGCCGGCGAGTTCGAACTCGACGGTCACGACCGTTCCGGGCTCGCCGGGGCCGGCGTCGGTGTAGCGCATCACGTTCGTGATGCGGGAGTCGGGGAAGGTCGACACGTAGAACGCGGCGGCCTCCTCGGCTTCGCTGTCGAACCAGAGGTTGGGGATGATGCGGGGCTGCATGTCGCGCTCCTCGTCAGCAGCGGGTGGGTGCCTCAGATGGACGTGGTGGCCGACCCGAACTCATCGGTCGGTGACGCGGTCCGGTCCAGCACCATCATCCGGCAGGTGCCGACCTCGTCGTCCTCGAACGTGCCGAGCGAGCGGAAGCCGGCGTTTGCCAGGGCGCGCCACGACGCCTCGTTGGCCTCCTGCGGTGACGCGCAGACCTGCGTCCACCCGGGGTGGTGCGCG
>DATHUR010000108.1:0-1564 GCA_035462025.1 Egicoccus sp.
GGTCGCGTGCTCGTCCAGCTTCCCGGCGATGTGCTGGCGGAAGTCCTCGGTCGACCAGTCGGTGTTGGCCGAGCCCACGACCGTGAAACCGGGTGGCAGCAGGTCGGCGTCGGCCAGCTGGGCGACCGCCGGCATCAGCAGACGGCTGGTCAGGTCGCCCGAGGCGCCGATGAGGACCATGCGCTCGATCATGGGGTGTCACCTCTCTCGCGTCGTCGCGGGGCCGGGTCGAGGTCGCGGCCCTGGGCGGGCGGGACGCCCGCATACTGTGGCGAGGGGCGCCCGGTCACCCCGGGGCGGCACCGGAAGACGGCGCCGGCCAGCGGCTGGGCGGCTCGCTCGTCGGGGACGAGGTCGAACCACGAGGTCGTGATGTAGAGGTCGACGCCACCGAAGGCCACCGACGTGGGGTTCGCCGTCGGCAGCTCGACGACGCCCTCGAACGCGCCGTCGAGACCGTAGCGGTGGACGGCGGCGGCCCGGCCCAGGGCGAGCCACAGCATGCCCTCGTCGTCGACCGTCATGCCGTCGGGCCAGACCTGCGCATCGCCGAGATCGAGGAAGCGCCGACGATCGGTGAGGTCGCCCGTCGCCGGGTCCAGGTCGAAGACGTCGACGACGCCCAGCGCGGTGTCGGCGAGGTAGAGGCGCCCCTGTGACTCGTCGAGCGCGGGCCCGTTCGAGATCGTCAGACCGTCGACCACGCATGTCACGGCGTCGCCGTCGACCCGGTACAGCGCCGCGTTCCGGGGCCGCTTGTCGAAGGCCATCGTGCCGACCCAGACTCGCCCGCGACCGTCGACTTTGGCGTCGTTCGCCCGGTTCTCGGGCCGGTCGTGCTCGATCGGCACGCGGAGGTCCATGGTGCCCGTGCGCCGGTCGAGCACGGCGAGGCCCTCCGGGCTCGCAACGACCGGCTCACCCGATGCGCCCAGCACGACGCCCCCCGGCTGCCCCGCCGTGCTCCACGACGTGTCGTTGCTCGACGCCGGGTCGAAGCAGTGCACCCGCTCGCCGGCGATGTCGACCCACCACAGGCGGGCCGATGGCCCGTCCCATAGCGGGCCCTCTGCGTGCTGGGCCCGCAGGCTCGACGCCACCTCGACCGGCGCGTCACCCACGTGGCCGGCCTGCGATTCGTCCAGGGATGGTCTTCATGGCGCGCGCCTCCATCCATCTCTCAGGGTTGCCGCACCGACGCCTCGTGCGCGACTTCGATCGCCCCGACCCAGAGCCGCTCGAACTGCTCTGTCGCCAGGAAGGACGCCACCTGGTCGCCGACGAAGCCCTCGACGGCGTTCGCCAGCGGGACGGTGAGTATCTGGCCCCGCTCGGGCAGCGCCTCCCGGAACAGCGCCTCCGGGTCGACCAGCACCATCAACTGCTCGGTGAGGCGCGCCGCGAGCACCTGCTGCACGGCGGCCTCCTCGATCAGCGGCCCCGCCCGGTCGACGAAGCGCCCGGTGTCGAGGAAGTTGCGGCGGGCCCAGATGCCGATGACGGCGGCGACGAGGACCACGCACGCGAGCGCGACGAGCAGGGCGGCGACGGTCCGCCGCAACCA
>DATHUR010000109.1:0-2056 GCA_035462025.1 Egicoccus sp.
CGACGTCGCGGTAGTCGGTGCTCTCGTGCAGGACGCGTGACTCGCGCTCGAGCCACCACGGCCCACCGCACTGATCGTGCTTCTGCGCAGCGTCGTAGACGGCGAACCACGCCCCGAAGGCCGCGTCGCCGCTAGCGTCGATTCGCCGAATCCTCACCCAAGCAGGGTCACCCGCGGGTGCGCTCGCGGGCAACCGAGTTTCGCCTAGCCACCTTCGGCCAGGCGCTCGCGGTGCCGCTCGAGTTCGTCGCGGTGCTCTTCGACGAACTCGGCCTCCAACTCGATTCGGACCTCGCGGAACACCTCGTCGAAGTGCTCGACACGGCATGCCCTCATGACCGGCGCCACGACCGACTAACGCAAGGTCAACGCCTCCTGGTCAACTGGCGCGAAGGGCTGCGATGGGTTCGATGGCTGATGCGCGCCACGCGGGGTACGTCCCGGCGACGAGGCCGATCACCGCGCCGAGCAGCGGTGCGGCCACGGCGAGCCGCATGTCCAGCAGGGGCGTCCAGTCCCGGAACGCGGAGACTCCCACGGTGACCAGCACGCCGACCGCCGTGCCTACCAGCCCGCCGAGGAAGCCGATCACGATGCTCTCCACCAAGAACTGCAGCGCCACGTGGGGGCGGGTGGCTCCGACGGCCCGTCGCAGGCCGATCTCCGAGACGCGCTCCAGTACCGATAGCAGGGTGATGTTGGCGATGCCGAGCCCGCCGATCAGCAGCGCCACGCCACCGAGCACCAGGAACAGCGCGTTGACGTCGGCGGTCACGTTCTCGCGCAGGCTGCCGGGCCGGGGTGGGACGTCGACCTGGTAGAGCTCGGGGTTGTTCGGGTCGACCGCGATCGGCGCCTGTTCGCCCACCTGCTGGGCGGCGCCGATGGCCGTCCTGATGTCGACCGAGTCCGGCGCTGGCACGCCGTAGAGCTGGCGCGCCGTGCCGTGCGGCATGATCACCGCGTCCTGCAGCTCGGCGCGGCCGGCGACGCTGTTCAGGATCCCGATGACGGTGAACGGCCGGTCCCCGATGAAGATCGACGGCTGGGAGTCGACCCGATTCACGCCCAGGCGCTCGGCCGCGTACTTGCCGAGGATGACGACCTGATCGCCGCGCTCGTCGTGGCCGGAGTCGAAGTACCGCCCGGTAGCAAGTTGCGCCCGCGCCGCCGCGAAGAGTCCCGGCGAAGCCGAGGCGGTGGGTACGTCGTGCCGGCCCTCGCCCGTCGGGTCGGTGGCTGGTGACCCGCTCACCATGTCCCGGTAGAACCGCGCGTAGGTGCCGGCCGCCTCGACGCCGGCCAGGCGCATCACCCGCTCGTCGGCATCCCACGGCAACTGCGACGCGGCCATCTCACCGTCCGGACCTGGCCGCGAGCCCGGCTCGACCACCACCCGGGTCGCCGCGGCAGCGTCGAATCGCTGCGAGATCTGCCCCGCCGCGGTCTGGCCGATGCCGACCGTCGTCACCAACGCCGCGATGCCGAGCACCGTGCCCAGCGTCGTCAAGGCCAGCCGGGCCGGACGGGCCGCGACACCGGCCAGCGACTCTTCCATCAGGTCCCGCCAGGCCATCCGGCGCTGCACACGCCACCGCCGGCGCGAAACGACGTCCGCATCACCCTCGGCGACCTCGACGACCGGGTCGGACAGCAGCGACAGGGGCTCC
This sequence comes from Egicoccus sp., assembly GCA_035462025.1. Classification (GTDB taxonomy): domain Bacteria; phylum Actinomycetota; class Nitriliruptoria; order Nitriliruptorales; family Nitriliruptoraceae; genus Egicoccus. The sequence goes on from DATHUR010000109.1 coordinate 1,671, forward strand.
TCGACCGGCTTGCTGCGGGTCCGCGGCCGCAACCTGGGCAGCCTCACGCCGCCACCCCCTCGGCCATGATCCCGTCGACGATGTGGACCCGGCGTTGCGCCCGGCTGCTCACGCCCGCGTCGTGGGTGATGACCGCGAGGGTCAGCCCGCCGGCATGCAGATCGTCGAACAAGTCCAGGATCGAGGCGGCGTTCGCGCTGTCCAGATTCCCGGTCGGCTCGTCGGCCAGCAGCATGCTCGGCTCCGAGACCAGCGCTCGCGCGATCGCGACCCGCTGGCGCTCGCCACCGGACAGGGTCGCCGGGTCGAACTCCATCCGATGCCCGAGCCCGACCCGCTCCAGCGCCGCCCGCGACCGCTCGACCCGCTCCCGCCGAGGCACCCGG
>DATHUR010000110.1:0-6188 GCA_035462025.1 Egicoccus sp.
GGCCTCGCGGTCGCCCTCGCCGCCGACACCGCCGACCTGACCCTGCGCGGCCCGCGCCACGTCCGCGCCGCCGGCGGTGAGCTGGTCGCGGTCGTGCCCGCCGACGTCGACCCCGCCGCCGCCGACACGCTCGCCGAGGCGGTCCTCGACGCCCGCGAGGCCGGCGGCAAACTGATCCTCGGCCTGGCCGCGGCCGGCCGCGACGCGCGCCACACGGCTGAACTGACCGATGCGCTGGCGGTCGCGATCGCCCGGCGCGGGGCCAGCGTGCTGCGGCTCGATCTCGCCACCGGTCGCTCCGAGCGGCCCGGCCTGATCGAGGTGCTCCGTCACGGCCACCGCCTCGCCGACACGGTCGAGTTCGAGCCCGGTGACCTCGAACTGGCGCGGCTCGGTCCGGGCCGTGACCTGGCCGCCGCGATGGACGCGTTGCCCGAGCTGCCCGGGCGCCTGCCCCGTGACCTCGACGTGCTACTGGTGGCGCTGCCGACCGCCGCCTCGCGCCCGTCGATCCGGGCCGCGACCTCGCTCGACCACGTCCTGGTCGTCGCCGAGCGCGACCTCACCTCGCGGGTCGACCTGATCGCCGGACTCGACGCACTCGAGGCGGTCGGACTCGACGCACAGGTGGTGCTGCTCGACGACGTCACGGCCGCCCGCCTCGCGCCGGCGCCGGCCGATCCGGAGCCGGCCGCCGAGGTCGCCGAGCCGTCACCCGGGCCGGAGCCGGAAGCGCCGGTGGACAGCGCGCCGGAGGTGCCCGACCCCGTCGCGCCCGAACCGGCCCCCTTCGTCCCCCAGCCCGCGCCCGAACCGGAGCCGGAGCCGGAGCCCGAGCCGGCGCCCGCCGCCAGCGCCCCTGTCGTGCCCGAGCCGGCGCCGATCGCGCCCGAGCCGGTCGACCCCGAGCCCGAGCCGGAACCCGACCCCGAACCGGTCCGTCACGACCCGGCGCACACGACCCGGCTGCAGCCGGTCGACACCTCGGACCCGTGGGGTCCCGACGACGACCCGCTGCGCACGACCGCCCAACTCGCGGTCCTGCTCGACCACCTCGAGATGCGCGACGACTCGTAAGCTGCGGCCCCCGCGTCCAGGAGTCCGCGTGCCCCGCGCCCGTCAGCCGCTCGTCGTCGCGCTGTCCGTCGTGCTGGCCGTCCTGGTCGCAGGCTGCGGCGGCGAGGATCGGCAGCCCGACGCCGTCGAGTGGCGCAACGTCTCGCTCGACGTCCCGGACAGCTGGTACGTCTACGAGCGTTCCGACGACCACCTGTCGATCTCCAACGCCGACCTCGGGCCACGCGACGAGGCCGACGGGGAGTTCGTCGCCCCCGACGACGGCGTGGTCTCGATGAACTTCACCTTCGAGCCGAACACGGTGCCCGACGACTGGCGCCGTTTCGTCGACGAGCAGGACGCCACGCTCGAGACCGACCAGTCCATCACGCTCGACGAGGACGTGCCGGCGACGCAGCTGGTGTTCAGCTACACGTCGAGTTCGGGTTCCCCGACCCGCGAGATGGTGGTGGTGATCCCCTCGCGCGCGATCGTGGTGTTGAGCCAGCCCGTCCCCTCGCGGGGCGCGACCGACGCCCCGGAGGTGTTCCTCACGCACATCGAGACGTTTCTCGAGGTGCTCGAGTCCGCCGAGTTCGGCCGCCCGGTCATGGAGTGACCGACGGCGTCGGACGTCGGGTGTCCGGCGTCACAGTCCGAAGGCGCGCACCAGGAAGCTGGCCATCTGCTGGCGGCTGACGGGTGCGTCGGGGCAGTAGTCGCCCCCGCCGCAGCCGCCGGTGATGCCGGCGTCCGCGATCGCCTGGATCCAGCCGGCGTCGGGGTCGTTGGCCGCGACATCGCCGAAATCGCTCACGGGCGTCGGTGTCAGGTCGAGCGCGCGGCCGAGGAAGCCGGCCATCTCGGCGCGGGTCAGCGCGCGGCTCGGGCAGTAGCCGGTGTTCGAGCATCCGACGGCGATGCCCGCCGCGGCGGTGCCGAACACGTTGCCGGTGTGGGTGCCGGTCGCCGACACGTCGCCGAACGGACCGCTGTCGGCGGTGAGCACGCCCTTGGCGCGGCCGAGGAAGGTCGCCATCTGCTCGCGGGTGACCTGGTCGGCCGGGCAGAACCGGTCCGCGGTGCAGCCCGTGGCGACGCCCGACAGGGCGATGCGCCGGATGTTGGCGGCGTGCGAACTCGAACTCGACACGTCACGGAATCCGCCGACCGAGGCGGTGGTCGCGAGTGCCGTGGGGTTGCGGAACACCTTGGTGACCCACACGGTGCCCTCTCGGACCTCGACGCCGACGCCGATCTGGGTCACCTTCGTGTCGAGGATGTTGCGCCTGTGGCCCTCGGAGTTCATGAAGGCGGTGTGCAGCGAGGAGACCGAGCGGCCGCGGCCGACGTTCTCGGACACGCGCAGCCAGTTCGTCACGTCGGTGGCGAGCGCGGGGTTGTGGTGCAGCTGGTTCAGGTTGGCCATCACCACGCTGTGGGCGCGGGCGGCGACGCTGAGGTCGCGTGCCACCTGCAGCCGCGGCAGGCCACGCTGGACCCGTTCGGCGTTGACCGAGTCGACGAAGCGGCCGGCGAGATCCGGACGGTCCTGGGCGTGTGCCGCCGCGGGTGCGAACAACATGCCGCCGACCAGGGACACGGCGACGAGCAGGCGGGCGGCCGAGCGGCGCCGACGCTGTGCCCGGCGGGCGATGACGTTGCCCGTACGCCGGCGCACGACCGTGCGACGGCTGGAAGTCCCCGTGAGCTGGTACACGAATGCCTCGGCATGTGGTGGGCGGTCGCCGTCTCATCGACCACCGGCCGGTCACGCTTGACCCCGAATCTGGGCTTCTGCGCGCCGTCTGCGCGTTTTCCGCCTCCCGACGGACACGCGCCCCGTTCTTCGTTGTCGTGCGGCAAGCGTGCGTCCGTCCGGACGTCCAGGTGGCCGGTTCAACTGACCAACTCGATAAACGCGCACTAGCGTGCGACATACGCACGCGTCCGAGTTGCCGATATCGGGCGTTTTCCCGCAACAGACGGCCCCTTCGGCAGATCAGGAACTCTCGGCGTCGGCGCGCCGTTGGAAAGGCCATGGCCACCCGTACAGTCCGGCCACCGGTGTGCCGACCTGCAGGGGAGTGGCCGGGCACCGAGAACCGCGGCAACTGCCGCACGCCGTCAACGCCCCGCCGGGACACCCGAACCGCCAGCTCCCGCTGGCACGTGGAGGAATCCGTGCGTTCTGTCTTCGCCCGCGCGCTGCTGGTCGCCCTGGTGCTCGTCGTCGCCCCGCCGACGTCGCAGGTCGAACTGGTGTCGATCCCCGAGGTCGTCACCGACGAACTCGCCGTGAACATCTCGGCCGACACCGTGCGGCTGTCCAGCACCGGCGACGAGGCCGAGCAGGCCCACCGGTCGGACCCGATCGCTGCGTCGATCCCGTTCACGATGGTCGGTTTCCGCCTGCCCGAGGGTGTCGACACCCTGCGTGTCCGCACCGCCGGCGACGACGGCAAGTGGGGCGAGTGGTACGACCTCGAACGCACCTCCAACGAGGACGGCCCGGACGCGGGTTCCGAAGAGGACCGCGGCGACCGCTCCGAGCACTACACCGAGCCGGTCTTCGTCGGCGAGGCGACCCGCTTCCAGGTCGAACTGCCCGCCGCAGAGTTCGAGGAGGCCGGCGGCGACGTCCAGGTGTCGGCGACGGTGCTCGACACCGAAGGCCTGTCGGGCGGTCCGGTATCGCGCAAGGCCGTGACCGTCGAGGGTCCGGTCGCCGAGGCCGCGTCCGAGCCGTCGTTCGTCTCCCGCGCCCAGTGGGGCGCCGCTCCCTACCGCGGTGACGTCAAGTACTACGACAACGTCGACCTGGTCGTGGTGCACCACACCGCCGGCAGCAACAACTACAGCCGTTCCCAGGCCCCCGGCATCGTGCGTGGCATCCAGCGCTACCACCAGGACAGCAACGGCTGGTCCGACATCGGTTACAACATGCTGGTCGACCGCTTCGGGACCCTCTACGAGGGCCGCGAGGGCGGGCTCGGCCGCGGCGTGATCGGCGCCCACGCATCGAGCTACAACGTCGGCTCGTTCGGCATCTCGGTGCTCGGCAACTTCTACGAGGTCGACGCGCCCCAGGCCGCCTACGAGACGCTGGCCGACGGCATCGCCTGGAAGGCCGCGATCCACGGCTTCGATCCGCTCGGGACCACCACCCGTACCGCCAAGGGCGCCCTGGTCCGCACCATCACCGGTCACCGTGACGTCGGCTCCACCGCCTGCCCGGGTCGCATCTCGAACCGGCTGTGGTGGATCCGAACCGCGGCAGCAGAGCGGGCACCGTCGATGCCGGCCACCGGTCCCGGGCCGCTGCCCGTCGACCAGTTGTTCGCCGACGTGCCGCTGACCGCCGCGCACCACGAGAACATCCTCACCGCGCACGAGACGGACGTGCTGCTCGGCTACACGTTCCAGGCTCCCGCGAAGTTCGAGCCGGGCACGGCGCTGCGGCGCGGCGACATGGCGCGCGCCGTGGCGAAGGGGATGGGGCTGCAACCCGCCAGCAACTGGGAGGGCCGGTTCACCGACGTCCACGCCGGGCCCGGCGGCTACGGCTGGCTCGGCCCCTGGATCGTCGCGCTCGTCGATGCCGGGGTCGTCAACGGCACCTCGGAGGACACCTTCGATCCGGGCGGCGCACTGCGCCGTGACCAGATGGCGACGTTCCTCACCAAGGCCCTGAACCTGCCGCTGTACGCGCCCAACTTCAAGGACGTGAAGAACACCGACAGCGTGCACTACTACAACATCGGTGCCATCCAGCGGGCCGGGTACACGCTCGGCGCCACGACGGGCACCTACGAGCCGGGTGGCACCATGCGTCGCGACCAGTCGGCGTCGCTGCTGGTGCGTGCCTTCGACCTCGTGCGCCCCGAACCCGAACCCGAGCCCACCATCGAGGAGCCGCTGCCGTTCCCCGACCCGACGTCGTCCGAGACGGCGGACGGCGACGGCAACGGCGACGGCGATGGAGGCCTCGAGCACGTCTCCGAGTCCGACTGAGCCTCGGGGGTGGTGGGCCGACGCGTCACTGTCCGCCCCTCGCGCGTATCCGCCCGTCGGCCCCCTAGCGTGGTGCCATAGGTGGTCGTCGACAAACCGGGGAAGTTGCTGCATGCGTCGTTCGAGGTCGTCTGTCGTCCTGCTCGCCCTGGTGGGGCTGCTGTCGTCTGCCGCTCCGGTGGCGGCCGAGGAGCCCGCGACCGGTTCGGCCCCGGCCGGCGAGGAACCCGGCGCCGACGCAACCGCCGACGACGAGGCACCGCCCGAGGACCCCGAGGACGCGCCGGCTGGTGACGAGCCCGCGAACGAGCCCGCCGACGACGGCGCGGCACCCGTGGATGAGCCCACCGACGGCGCGACCTCCGAGGCGCCTGCGGGCGAACCAGCCGACGACGAGACCGCCGAGCAGGACGACGAGGCGGGGGCGGCCACGTTCCGGACGGCGGCCGAACCGCCCGCCGAGGGCTTCGCGATCCGGGCGGCGGTCGCCAGTGTGGGCAACCCGACCCCGGACGTGGTGTTCGCCGGCTCGGGCTGGGGTCACGGCGTCGGCATGAGCCAGTACGGCGCGTTCAACATGGCCAAGCGCGGCCACGACGCCGCGGGCATCCTCAACCACTACTACCCGGGCACCGAGGTCGGCACGGACGCCCGCGCCACCGAGCGCATCCGCGTGAACATCCACGCTCAGGTTGCCTCCGCGGGCCTCGAGGCGATCGGCGCTGCGGTCGAGTGGCGGCACTGCCAGCCGCTGGAGGGCACTTCGGAGACCATTGACCACCGGGTTTCCGACTGCACACTGGATGACCCGCCGGCGGCCGATCCGACCAGCCTCGAGTTCTACGAACAACCGGCTGGCACCATGCTGCGCGTCTGCGCGTGGAATGGTGAGACGGTCGACCCGGAGACGGGCGAGCTCATCCCGCCCGTATCACCCGTTTCCGGCCTGATGCTCCTGTCCGAGACGTCCGACGATCAGGCCGACTGCACCGCCGTCGCGGCCGCGGGCGCGACCACCGACCGGCCCGTCCTTCGTGCGTACCACCACGGCAACCTCGTCCGGTCGCGGCAGAACGCGTCGGCCGGCGGCTGGCGCTACCAGTACGGGTGGCAGGACT
>DATHUR010000111.1:0-60537 GCA_035462025.1 Egicoccus sp.
CTCGACCGACAAGGTCGACACCGAGATCCCCTCACCCGTCGCCGGCACCGTGCAGGAACTGCGCGCCCAGGTCGACGACACCATCGAGGTCGGCCAGGTCATCGCCGTCATCGGTGAGGGCGCAGCCAAGAGCGGCGGCGACGACGGCGACACCGAGGACGACGCCGACGAGGCGAAGGCCGAGGAGTCCGACGACGAGAGGGTGGCCCCCGAGCCGCAGCCGTCCGACAGCGGCCAGGACGCGTCCGCCCAGGACGCGCCGGCGTCCGGCGGCGCCGAGTACGTCGGTGGCGCCGAGGGCGAGCCGTCCGGTCCGTCCGGTGGTGCACAGCCGTCGGGCAAGCGCGTCGAGAAGGGCGAGGACCACGACTTCGACGTGATCGTGCTCGGCGGCGGCACCGGCGGGTACTCGACCGCCCTACGGGCCGCCCAACTCGGCCTGTCGGTCGCCCTCGTCGAGAAGGACAAGGTCGGCGGCACCTGTCTGCACTGGGGCTGCATCCCGACCAAGGCCGTCCTGCAGACCGCCGAGGTGGCCGAGACCGCGCAGGACGCGGCCGACTTCGGCGTCACGCTCGACTACCAGGGCATCGAGGTCAAGGCCCTCAACGCCCACAAGGACGCCGTGGTCGACAAGATGTGGAAGGGCCTGCAGGGCGCCCTCAAGGGCCGTGGCGTCGAGACCATCAAGGGGACCGGCAAGTTGACGGCCGCCGACACCATCGAGGTCGACGTCGAGGACGGCGAGTCGCGCACCATCAAGGCGCCCGCGGTGGTCGTCGCCACCGGCTCCGCCCCGCGCGAACTGCCGTTCGCGGAGTTCGACGGCAAGCGCATCATCTCGTCCGACCATGCACTCAACCTGACCAAGCTCCCGAAGAAGGCGATCGTGCTGGGCTCGGGCGCGGTCGGCATGGAGTTCGCCACCGCCTGGAACGCCTTCGGCGTCGAGGTGACCGTGGTCGAACTCGAGGACCGGCTGCTGCCGCTCGAGGACGCCGACTCGTCCAAGGAGATCGAGCGGGCGTTCCGCAAGCGCGGCATCACGGCGATGACCTCCGCCAAGCTGTCCGAGGTCAACGCGACATCGCGGTCGGTCACCTGCAAGGTCGAGACCAAGAAGGGCGTCGAGGAACTCAAGGCCGACCTGCTGCTCGTCGCCGTCGGCCGCCGCACCGTCACCGAGGGCGCCGGGCTCGAGGACGTCGGTGTCGAGATCGACGATCGCGGATTCGTCGCGGTCGACGAGTACTGCCGGACCTCGGTCGATGGTGTCTGGGCCGTCGGCGACGTCATCCCGACACTCGGCCTCGCCCACGCGTCGTTCGCCGAGGGCATGCTCGTCGCCGACCAACTCGCCGGACTCGACGTGCTGCCCATCGACTACAAGGGCGTGCCGCGCGTCACCTACTCCCACCCCGAGGTCGCCTCGGTCGGCTACACCGAGGCCCAGGCCAAGGACGCCGGGTTCGAGGTCGTGCTCGAGAAGTACCCGTTCCAGGCACTCGGTCGCGCCGCGATGGTCAAGGCCACCGGCATGATCAAGCTCGTCGCGGAGAAGGACGAGGACGCCGAGGGCGGCGCCGGGCGCATCCTCGGCGTCCACATCGTCGGCCCCCGGGCGACCGACCTGATCGCCGAGGGCCAGTTGATCTACAACTGGGAGGCGCTGCCGACCGACGTGGCGCACCTCATCCACGCCCACCCGTCGTTCAGCGAGGCGATCGGCGAGGCGCACCTCGCGCTGGCCGGCCGCGCGCTCCACGGCTGACACCCCCGCCGTCCGTCGCCCGTGGTGGCGGCGGGCATCCGACACACCGCACAGGAGAGCACCGTGGCCGACGTCGAGCTTCCCCAACTCGGTGAGTCCGTCACCGAGGGCGTCATCACCGCCTGGCTCGTCGAGGTCGGCGACTCGGTCGACGTCGACCAGCCCATCGTCGAGATCTCGACCGACAAGGTCGACACCGAGATCCCCTCACCCGTCGCCGGCACCGTGCAGGAACTGCGCGCCCAGGTCGACGACACCATCGAGGTCGGCCAGGTCATCGCCGTCATCGGTGAGGGCGCAGCCAAGAGCGGCGATGACGACGGCGACGGGGACGAGGCCTCCGGTGACGAGCCGGACGCGACCGAGGCCGCGGCCGAGGACGAGGACGCCAAGGCCGAGGGCACCCCGGCGAAGGACGACGGGAACGGCGGCGACACTCCGAAGGGCGAGGCGGCACCCGCCCCCGCGTCGGGGAGCGGTGGCGGTGCCAAGGGCGAGAAGGCCCTGACCTCGCCGCTCGTGCGGCGTCTGCTGCGCGAAGCCGGGATCGACACCTCCCAGGTCCAGGGCACGGGCCCCGGCGGTCGCATCACGCGCGAGGACGCCGAGCAGGCGATTGCCGGCGGCGGCCAACAGGCGGCCCAGCCGGCCGCCGCGGGACAGGCGCAGGCCGCCGCGACGCAGCCCGGCGCCGCCGTGCCGCCGCCGGCCGCGCCGGCACCGGTCGGTGACCGCCAGCGTCCCGAGGCGTCGCCGGTGCAGATCGACTTCGGCGGCCAGCGCGAGGTGACCCAGGACCTCTCGCGGGTCCGCAAGGCGACCGCCAACGCGATGATGAACGCGATGCAGACCACGGCGCAGCTCACCGCCGCCGTCGAGGCCGACGTCACCAACATCATGAACCTGCGGGCGGCCTACAAGGACGCCTTCAAGGCGAAGGAGGGCGTCAGCCTCTCGCCGCTGCCGCTCATCTCCCGGGCCGTCACGATGGTCCTGCCCCGCCACCCGGCGCTCAACTCGACCATCGACATGGACTCGGGTACGGCGACCTTCCACAACTACATCAACCTCGGCATGGCCGTCGACACCGAGGCCGGCCTGCTCGTCCCCAACATCAAGGACGCGCAGGACCTGACCGTGCCGGGCCTCGCCCGCCGCATCGGGGACATCGCCGGCCGGGCCCGGTCGAAGAAGCTGCAGCCCGACGACATCTCCGGCGCGACCTTCACGATCACCAACACCGGTTCGCGCGGGACGCTGTGGGACACCCCGATCTTCACCCCGCCGCAGGTCGCGATCCTGGCCACCTGCGCCATCGAGAAGCGCGCCGTGGTGGTCAGCGACAACTACGGCGACTCGATCGCGATCCGCTGGATGACCTACCTGTGCCTGAGCTACGACCACCGCATGGTCGACGGCGCGGACACGGCCCGGTTCCTCCAGGACCTCAAGTACACGCTCGAGACCCACGACTTCTCGTCGGAGCTCGGGCTCTAGGAGCCTCACCGGTGAGTACGGCATCGCCATCGCGACGCCCCGCCATCGACCCGCGCGAGTTGCGGGCCGCCGGCGGGGCGCCGCTGTCGGTGGTGCGTCCCGGGACGGTGCCCTACCTCGAGGCCTGGGACTGGCAGCAGCGGCTCGCGGCGGCTCGCGCGGCGGGGACGCTGGCGCGTGACGTGGTGATCCTGCTCGAGCATCCGCCGGTGTACACGCTGGGCAAGCGGGCGGACCGCTCCAACGTGCTGTTCGACGACGCCACGCTCGCCGCGCGCGGCATCGAGGTCGTGCCCGTCGACCGTGGTGGTGACGTCACCTACCACGGCCCGGGCCAGCTGGTCGGCTACCCGATCCTGCAACTGGTCGGCATGCGTGTCGTCGACTACGTGCGCACGCTCGAGGAGATCCTGATCCGCGCGTTGGCCTCGGTCGGGGTGACCGGCGAGCGGTCCGAGGGCTACACCGGTGTGTGGGTCGGCGACGAGAAGGTCGCCGCCATCGGCGTCCGCGTCTCGGCCGGCCGCGTCACCACCCACGGGTTCGCGCTCAACGTTCGACCCGACCTCGACGACTTCGCCGGCATCGTGCCGTGCGGCATCACCGACCGTGGCGTCTGCTCGCTGGCCTCCCTCGGCGTCGACGTGACCGTCGACGAGATGGCCGACCGGATCGAGGCGGCAATGGCCGAAGTGCTCGCCGCTACCCTCGAACCGACGTCCCTGGACACCCTCCTCCCCTCGATCTCGAAGGTCGCCTCGTGACCGATCGAAACGTCATTCCGCCCGGCCCGCAGACCCTCGACGTGGTCAACCGGGAACAGATCCAGCGTGCCGGCGTGGTGCGCAAGACGATCGACACCACGCTGCCGGAGGGGCGCAAGCCCGAGTGGCTCAAGGTCAAGGCCAGCTTCGGTGACAACTTCAAGGACGTCACCAAGCTCATGGACGGCCTCGAACTCAACACCGTCTGCGCGCAGGCCCGCTGCCCCAACATCTACGAGTGCTGGGAGATGCGCGAGGCGACGTTCCTGATCGGTGGCGAGGACTGCACGCGCCGCTGTGGCTTCTGCCAGATCAAGACCGGCAAGCCGAAGGGCTACGACCAGGACGAGCCCCGTCGCGTCGCCGAGGCCGTCGAGCACCTGCAGTTGCGCTTCGCGGTGGTGACGATGGTCGCCCGCGACGACCTCGACGACTCCGGCGCGTGGCTGGTCGCCGAGACCATCCGCCAGATCCGCGCCCGCACACCAGATGTCGGTATCGAGGTGCTGCCGAGCGACTTCGGCTACGGGCAGGATCCGATGAAGGGCGCCGCCGCGCTCGAACAAGTCGTGGCCGCCGAGCCCGACGTGTTCGCGTTCAACCTCGAGACCACCCGCCGGCTGTTCCCGGTGATCCGCCCGTCGTTCGACTACGACCGCGGGCTCGAGTTCCTCGCGATCGCCCGTGACCGATTCCCGGCCACGACCGCGATCAAGTCGAACCTGATCGCCGGCATGGGCGAGACCGACGACGAGATCCTCGCCTGCATGCGCGACCTGAGGGCGGCCGGTGTCAACACGCTCACCATCGGGCAGTACCTGCAGCCCTCGGCCAGCCATCTCCACCTCGACCGGTACGTGACGCCGGCGCAGTTCGCCCGCTTCCGCGAGTACGGCGAGACCGAACTCGGCTTCGACCACGTCGAGTCGGGTCCGATGGTGCGTTCGAGCTACCACGCCGGCCAGCAGGCGATGGACGCCAAGGCCTGGGCCCCGTCCGCCGGCCAGCCCGGCGCTCCGCTGCCCATCGTCTGACACCGGCCGCGAGATGCGTGACCCGGACGAAGGCGTCACGGCAGACGGCACCATCACCACCGGCGTCCGTCGCGGACCGCTGGACCCGCCCTATGCGGAGATCGTGGCCGACGCGGTCGCCGCGCTGCGCACGGGGCTGGGCGGGGACCTGCACAGCGTGCACCTGTACGGCAGCGTCGCAACCGGCCAGGCACGCCCCCCGGCCTCGGACCTCGACCTCGTGGCACTGCTGCTCGCACCCCGGCCCGACGACGTCACCGCGCTCGCGGCGGAGTTGTCGGCACGCCACGGTGCGGTCGTCAGCGAAGTCGGCATCGGCGTCGGCGACCTCGACACCCTGCGCCGCGACGACCAGGTTGGTGCCGCCGAACGTGCCTTCCTCAAGCACTACTGCCGCTGCGTCGACGGTCCGGATCTCGCCGCCGACTACCCACCGGCCCGCGCGTCGGTGGCCCTCGCGGTCGGCTTCAACGGCAACCTCGGCGACGTACTCGGTGCGGTCCGTCCTCGTCTCGAGGCAGCGCAGGATGCGGCGGCGCGCGGCACGATCGCGACCCGCGCCGCCCGGAAGCTGCTGATGTCGGCCGCGACGCTGCTCAGCGCCCGCGAAGGCGGCTGGTCCACCGACCGGGCGACCGCGGTCGACCTCGTCGGCAGGCACGCCCCGGACCTGCACCACCTGGCGGTGGCGGCACTCGCCTGGTCCGACGACACGGGGCCGGTGCCGGACGTCACGATCGAGACCATCCTCGACGACCTCGGCGGCTGGCTCACCGCCCAGTACGCCAACGAGGACGCCCCGCCCGCCTGACGGCCGCCCGGAAACCGGCGCATGCTCCTGCGTTCGGTGCCCAACGATGGCGAAGCCGGTGGTCAGGCGGGGACGCCGAAGTCGACGTCGGCGGTGGCGACCGTGCCGGCGGTCCGACCCGGCGCCTCGTGGTAGGTCCAGTACAGGTTGGTGTGGGCGATGACGAGGTCGGGCGACGGCGCGCCCCACTCGGACAGGTCCTCGGTGGTGTGGGCGTCCTTGACCAGGACGCTGTCGTAGCCCCGCGTGATGGCCCCGTGCAGGGTCGAGCGGATGCACTCGTCGGTCTGCGCCCCCACGACGAGCAGGCGTCCGACGCCGAGTCCGGCAAGCAGCGACTCCAGCCCGGTTTCCTCGAAGGAGTCGCCGTAGGCCTTCTCGATGCGCGGCTCGTCCCCGGCCGGCTGGAGTTCGGGCACGACCTGCCAACGCTCGCTGCCGCGGACGAAGTTGTCGTCCGTCTGCTGGATCCAGACGACCGGCACGCGCTGGCCACGGGCGGCCGCCACCACCCGCGCGATGTTTGCGACCACGGCATCACGCTCGTAGGCGTCGGCGACGACACCGACCTGCACGTCGACGACGAGCACGGCCGTGTTCGGACGGTTGTCGAGCGTGGTCACCTGCAGCCCTCCCGAGCGACGACCCTGCGGCCACACGATAGGCGCCGACGCGGACCGTTCGGGGCCGTTTCGTGCGCAGCTACAACCAGCCGCGGTCGCGGGCCACCTGGGCCGCCTCGACCCGGTTGCGGGCCTGCAGTTTCGCGATCGCGCTGGACAGGTAGTTGCGCACAGTGCCGTCGGCGAGGTGCAGTGCCGCGGCGATGTCGGACGATGGACGGCCGTCGCCCGCCAGGCGGAGCACGTCGCGTTCGCGGTCGGTGAGCGGATCCTCGGCGTCCCAGACGGCGACGGCGAGTTGCGGGTCGATCACGCGCTGACCCGCGGCGACCTTGCGCAGCGCCGCGACGAGGTCGCCGATTGGCGCGTCCTTGAGCACATAGCCCGTGACGCCGGCGTCGAGTGCGCGCCGCAGGTAGCCGGAGCGCGCGAACGTCGTGACGATGAGCACCCGGGTCGGGCTGCCACGGCGGCGCAACTCGGCGGCGACGTCGAGCCCGCTGCGGCGGGGCATCTCGATGTCGGTGAGCAGCACATCGGGCTCGTGGGTGGCCACGGCGGCAAGCGCCGCGTCGCCGTCCTCGACGCTGGCGACCACCTCGACGTCGGGTTCGAGGTCGAGCAGGGACGCGAAGGCGCCGCGAACCATGCCCTGGTCCTCGGCGAGCACCACCCGGAGCGTGCCCCGTCGCTGCGGTGTCGTCATCCGGCGAGGTCCTGGGGCACCGTCACGACCAGACGGGTGCCCCCCTGCACGATGCGCTGCACCTGACCGCCCAGTGCTGCCATGCGCTCGCGCATGCCGAGCAGTCCGTTGCCCTCGTCGCCCGCCGCCCCGACACCGTCGTCGACGACCTCGAGACGCACCTGCCCGGCCGCCTCGGAGAGGCGTACCGTGCATGCGCGGGCACTGGCGTGGCGCACGACGTTGGTGATGCCCTCCCGCAGCGCGAGGCCGAGCGCCTGCTCGACCGACGGGGCGAGTTGGACGTCGCGGTCGACGTCGACGTGCAGGTGGACGCCCACGCGCTCGAGGGCCTGGCGGGCGACCTCGACCTCGTCGTCGAGGGCCACCTGGCGCCAACCCCCGACCGTCTCGCGGATCTCGCCCAGGGCACCGCGCGCGACCGCTTCGATCTCGGCTGCTTCGGCGGCGGCGCGCTGCGGGTCGTCGGCGACCAGTCGCTGGACCAACTGCGCGCGGACCACGATGCTGGTCAGCGAGTGGCCGGTGACGTCGTGCAGGTCGCGGGCGATCCGCTCGCGCTCGGTGGCGGTCGCGAGGTGGGCGATGCGCGCGTTGTCGACCCGCAGGCGTGCGGCCTCGACGTCACGTTCGCGGTCGTCCATGCAGGCCATGCCGACGACCCAGATGAACAGCAGCACGGGCAGGAACGACAGCAGCCGGAACAGCACGGGGGCCGGGCTGACCAGTGCGAGCAGGGCGATCAGCAGGCTCAGGCCGACGAGCCAGCGCATCGCCCGGGGCCGTTCGCGGTGGCTGGCGGCCGCGGCCGCGGCGTAGATGAGGAACACGCCGCCACCGGTGTTGAAGCTCAGCACGACGACGCCGAGCACGGCACTCAGCCACGGCATCGCGGCGCGCAGACGCCCCCCGCGCCGCTCGCCCAGCACGTAGACGGGTGTGAACACCGCGACGGCCGCACCGGCGAGCGCCCAGTCCACCCACGTGCTCGACGGGTCGAAGACCGGCTGGAACAGCAGGACGGAGAGGTAGGCCAGGTACCAGTAGTTGGACAGGGCCCGGAAGCGGCGTTGCGGTGGTGTCGTCATGATCGAGCGGAACGGTACGCCAACCCGGCCGCGACGGCAGCGACGACGGCGAAGAGCGCCAACGGCAGCACGTGCCCGGCCGCGGACCCGACGCCGATCTGTGACAGCCCGAGTTGGGCCACGTGGTAGGTCGGCAGCACCGGCGCGAGCGTGTCGCCGACGAAGTCGGGCAACTGCTCGAGCGGCATCCACAGGCCCGACGCGACGGCGGAGGGGATGTAGAGCGCGTTGAGGATCGCGGTCGTCGCGTTCGGCGTGGCCAGGAACCCGACGGCCAGGGCAATCAGCGAGAACGGCAGGGCGGCCAGCACCAGCACCGCGGCCAGGCGGAACCAGGTGCCGGTACCGGTCTCGAGGTTGCCCTGGACCGCGGCGACCGCCGTCATCGCCAGCAGCACCCCGAGGGAGTACGGGATGGTGGCGATGACCTTGGCGAGCAGCGTGACCGGGATGGGTGTCGCGGTGACGCGCTTGTGACGCAGCCAGCCCCGTTCACGGTCGTCGGCGACGCCGATGCCGGGGTTGAGCAGGGTCACGCCGACGACACCGAACGTGCCGAAGGTGGCCAGCATCCGCGTGCTGGTACTGACTCCGGCCGCGTCGAAGCCGCCGTACAGGCCGGTGAACAGCGCGAAGAACCCGACGGGCATCGCGATCGAGAAGAACAGGCCGGTCGGTTCGCGCAGGATGGCCAGGAACTCGTCTCGCAGCTCGACCCGAAGGATCCGGGCGAGCAGCGCGGGCGTGGTAGCAGTTGCGGGTCGGGCTTCGGTCGTGATGGCGGTCATGCGTGCACCTCCTGGGTGCTGGCGTCCTGGGTGGTGTCTGCGGTGACGACACCCGCAGGCTCGGCTGCGGTGAGGTGCACGAGAGCCTCCTCGAGCTTGGCGCCCTCGATGCGCAGGTCGGTCAGTCCGGGGTCGGCAGCCAGCAGGGCGCGGACGCAGTTCTCGACGTCGGCACTGGCGAGGCGGGTGAGTTCGCCGGCACGGTGCACCGACGAGACGCCGGGCAGCGCGGTCAGTGCGACCTCGTCGAGGCCGGTCCGGGCGATGATGGTGCGGTCGGGCAGGAGCGCGGCCAGCTCGGCCGGCGCGCCCATGGCCACGACCCGGCCGCCCCCGAGGACGACGACGCGGTCGGCGACGGCGGCGGCCTCCTCTACGAGGTGGGTCGTCACGAGCACCCCGGTGCCGCGGTCGCGGCGTGCCTGCAGGGTGCGCCAGAAGGCGCGGCGGGCGGCGACGTCGAGTCCGACGGTCGGCTCGTCGAGCAGCAGCAGCGCAGGATCGGCGACCAGCCCCATGGCCAGTTGCAGGCGCTGCTGCTGACCGCCGGAGAGCTTGCCGGCGCGGCGCCGCACGAGTTCTTCGATGCCCACCTCGGCGAGCACCGCCTCGGAGGCCCGTGCCGGCAGGCCCGCCCTGACCGCTGCGCCGCGTACGAGTTCGCCGACCGTGAGGGTGCGAGGGAACCCGATCGACTGCTGCACCACGCCGATACGGCGGCGTGTCGCGGCCCGTCGCGGGTCGCCACCGGCCACGGTGACGGACCCGGACTGGCGGTGCAGCAGCCCGGTGGCGAGGCCGATCAGGGTCGTCTTGCCGGCGCCGTTGGGGCCGAGGAGCGCGACGCACTCGCCCGCCGCGACCCGCAGGTCGACGTCGTCGAGGGCGATGGTGGTGCCGTAGCGGTGTCTGACCGCGGCGATGTCGAGGACCACGTCCACGTGGTGTGCCTTTCTGTCTCGTCTGCCCGGCAGCATCACCCGGTTGCGCACTCCTTGGCAGGCCGCGCCGTCAGGACCTCGGCGTGACATGCGTCACATGGGACGGCCGGCAGCCACCGGCAGGTATTCCGACCCTGTGCCCGCCCTCGCCCCCCGGGGACACTCGCACTGCGTCGGTAACGGCGGGCCAGGCGTTCGCCGGTCCCCGGCGCGAGGAGTCGGAGCCATGCTCGCTCCACGTACGCCGCGTGCCGCTCGGACGGCCATGGTGATCTCGGTCGCCACCCTCGTGACGGCCCTGACCGCGCTGAGCGTGATCGACGCGCGTCACCTGCACCCGGCCCGGCCCCTCCTGCTCGGCCTGCTCGCCGTCGTGTTCGTATCCACCTCCGCCGCACTGGTGCTGTTCGAACAACGGCATGGCTCGAACGGGTTCCGAGCGCACGAACGTCCCGACTCGCCCCCGGTGTCGCGTCGCGACGCCGGTCCCGCCCCGCGCAGGAAGGTCTGAAACATGAGCGCGATCGCCACGCCCCGTCCCCCGAAGTCGGCCGGTCCACCACCGGATCCGCAGCTGCGCTGGATCCGCCGGTTCCGTGAAGGGACAGCCGACCAGCGCTTCCTGCTGGGCGGCAAGGGCGCCAACCTGGCCGAGATGACGCGCATGGGCCTACCGGTGCCCGACGGGTTCACGATCACGACCGACGCCTGCCGTGCCTACCTCGAGACCGGCGGGCTGCCCGACGGTCTGGTCGAGGAACTGCGGGTCGTCATCGGGGAACTCGAACAGGAGACCGGGCAACGCTTCGGCGATCCGGACCGGCCCCTGCTGGTCTCGGTCCGCTCCGGAGCCGCCTTCTCCATGCCCGGCATGATGGACACGGTCCTCAACCTCGGCCTGACCAACACCTCGCGGCTCGGCCTGGCTGCCCGGACCGGCGACCCGTGGTTCGCGGCCGACGCCTACCGCCGGCTCCTCGAGTTGTACGCCAGCGTCGTGCTCGAGGTCGACGGCGACGCACTGCACCACGCCACGAGCCGGATCCTGTCGATGCACGGCGTCAAGGACGCCAGCGGGCTCGACCTGATCGGTCTCGAGGACCTGATCGGCGTGCTCGAGGTCACCATCGCCGACCAGGCCAGCCGCCCGTTCCCGGCGGACCCGTGGGAGCAGCTCGAGCAGGCGGTCGGCGCCGTGTTCCGCTCGTGGAACGGCCGTCGGGCACGCGACTACCGCCGCGTCGAGGGCATCGCCGACGACCTCGGTACCGCCGTCAACGTGCAGCTGATGGTGTTCGGCAACGCCGGCAGCGACTCGGGGACCGGCGTCGCGTTCACCCGCGACCCCGCCACCGGCGAACCCAAGGCCGTCGGTGACTTCCTGCTCAACGCGCAGGGCGAGGACGTCGTCGCGGGCGTGCGCAACACCCTGCCGCTCGACCAGCTCGCGGTCCACTTCCCCGAGTGCTCGGCGGAACTCGACCGGGTCATGCACGCGCTCGAGGCGCGCTACCACGACATGTGCGACGTCGAGTTCACCGTCGAACACGGCAAGCTCTACATGCTGCAGACCCGCGTCGGCAAGCGCACCGCGCTGGCATCGTTGCGGATGGCGGTCGAGATGGCCGAGGAAGGCCTGATCACCCACGACGACGCGCTGCGCCGGTTCCGGACCGACGAGCTCGAACGGCTGCTGCACCCGAGCTTCGACCGTGGGGCCGACTTCAAGGTGCTCACCCGCGGCCTGCCGGCCTCGCCGGGCGCGGCCTGCGGGCGCGCGGTGTTCGACGCCGACGAGGCCGAGCGGCTGGCCGCCGACGGTGAACGCGTCCTGTTGGTCCGTACCAACACCTCCCCGGCCGACTTCCACGGCATGGTCGCCGCCGAGGGGATCCTCACCAGCCGCGGCGGTCTGGTCAGTCACGCCGCCGTGGTGGCCCGCGGCCTCGGCACGCCGGCCGTCTGTGGCGCCGAGGAACTGGTCGTGGACCGCAGTGGCACGTTCGCCTCGGTCAACGGCATCCGCATCTCGGCCGGCGACCTGATCTCGATCGACGGGACGACCGGCGACGTGGTGCTCGGCGAGGTGCCGGTCCTGCCACCCGACATGCCACCGGAGCTCGACCGGCTCCTGGCATGGGCGGACGAGACCCGGCGCCTGGTGGTCATCGCCAACGCCGACACGGCCCCGGACGCGACCGTGGCCCGGGAGTTCGGTGCCCAGGGCATCGGCCTGTGCCGTACGGAGCACCAGTTCCTGGGCGAGCGACTGCCCTTGATCCAGGCCGTGATCCTGGCCGAGACCGACGACGAGCACCGCCGCTCGCTCGAAGCGCTCGAGACGGTGCAGCAGGGCGACTTCGAGGAGTTGCTCGCGGCGATGGACGGCCTGCCGGTCACGGTGCGCCTGCTCGACCCCCCGCTGCACGAGTTCCTGCCGAACATCGACGAGCTGCTCGTCGCCGATGCACGCGGGGAACTCGGCCCGACGGAGGCGAAGCTGCTCGAGGCCGCGTTCGCGTGGCGCGAAGCCGACCCGATGCTCGGCATCCGCGGCGTCCGGTTGGGGCTGCTGCTCCCGGGCCTGTACGAGACCCAGGTGCGTGCCCTGTTGCGTGCCGCGATCGCGCGGCGACGGGCCGGCGGCGACCCACAGGTGCAGATCATGATCCCGCTGGTGATCGAGGCCAAGGAGTTGGCCGCGGCGCTCGAACTGGTCCGGACCGCTGCGACGGACGTCGAGGAGGAACTCGGCGAGATGGTGCCGTTCAAGGTCGGTGCCATGGTGGAGACACCGCGTGCGGCGTTCCTCGCCGGCGAACTGGCACCGCTGGTCGATTTCCTCTCGTTCGGCACCAACGACCTCACGCAGATGACCTACGGGTTCTCGCGTGACGACGTCGAGGCCAAGCTCATGCCGTACTACCTCGAGCACGGCCTGCTGCCCGCCGACCCGTTCGCCACGCTGGACGAAGCCGGCGTGGGCGAGTTGGTCCGGCTGGCGACGGCGGCGGCGAAGGCGGCGAGCCCGCAGACCGAGATCAGCGTCTGCGGCGAGCACGGAGGGGACCCCGCCTCGATCATGCTGTTCGAACGCTACGGGCTCGACGACGTGTCGTGCTCGCCCGCACGGGTGCTGGTGGCCCGGCTCGCCGCGGCCCAGGCCGCGCTGGGCGAGCGTGACTCCGACCGCGACCGCTGACCTTCACGACCGCCCGGGGCGGCCGGCGCCACGCGCCCGGCCGTCCCGAGGCTCCTTCGGAGGTGGGATGTGAACCCGGCGGCTGCGACCACCTCGCATGAACCGGCCCGGCCCTACGCCGTGACGCTCGCGGCGGCGGCCGCCCGCGGATCGGCACTCGCCGCTCTCCCGTGCCGGTTGCATGATGGTCGCACGGTCCTGCTGCGACCGGCCCGGCCCGACGACGCGCGGCTGCTGACCGCGTGGTTCGCGCATCTGTCACCCGAGTCCCGCCGGCTGCGCTTCCATGCCGACGTGGTCGGGTACCTGACCGCGGAGCAGGTGCGCGCGCTGACGCAGGTCGACCACCGGGACCATGCCGCCTGGGTCGCCACGACGAGCACGGCGCCGGAGTCCGTCGTGGGCCTGGCGACCTACGACCGCCTGCCGTCGCCGCCCCACACGGCCGAAGCCGCCATCGCGGTGCTCGACGCCTGGCAGGGCCTCGGGGTCGGAACCGCGCTCCTCGACGTCCTCGCCATCGTCGCCGGGCACCACGACATCCGCGTCCTGCGCAACTACGTACTCCGGCGCAATCGCGCGATGCTGCGTCTGTTGGACGAACTCGGTGCCGAACGTCAGCACTTGGACCGCCACGTCGACCTGGTCGAACTGGAGGTCTCCGAGGCGGCACTGGCGGGGCTGCCCGACACGTCGGCAGCGCGGGCCCTACGGCGTCTGATGAGTGCCTCGGCCGAGACCGTTTCGAGCGGACGGCCCGTCGTCGGACGTGAGCGGGCCCCCCTGGACGACTGGATGGACCGTCGCCTCGACGGCGGCGACTCGCCCGGTACCCGCCTGCCGACCGGCCCGTGAGTCGCGTGCCGTCACCGGTTCATGAAGGTTCGGGCGGCGCCAGCTGCAGCCACTCGTAGAAGGTGGAGGCCGACCCCTCGATGGCATAGACCGTCTGCTCGATGTCGGGGAACTGCCGCAGGGTGCGGTCGAGCTGGGCGAGCAGCCCCGCCGACCCGCATGAGGACGACGCGTTCGGGATGATCTCGCGCAGGTCGACGAAGTCGACACGCGCCGTCACGCCGTCGATGACGACCGACCGCAGCACGCCGGCCGTCTCGGGTCCGAACCAGCCCCCGTAGCCGGCTTGTCGTTCTGCGTCCGTCGGCCCGGCGAGCAGGGCCGCCAGCGCGCCGGCGACGGCGTCGTCCGCGGCCACGCTGCGCTCCACCTCGAAGACCTCGCCGCACGGGTCGCCGAGTTCGCTGTTGGTGAGGAACACCGCGACCGTCACCGTCTCGGTCTCCGGCGTCACCGGCTCGTCGTCGTCGCCACCCGGACGGCATTCGCCCCGCAGGAAGGCCCATTCCTCGCACTCGGAACCGTCGTCGAACACGCAGATGCCAGCCGTCGAGCCGCCGACCTGCTCACGCAGCTCGAGCTGCCCCCCCTGCTCCTCGCAGTACACCGAGGCCGGGTTGGGCACCTCCGCCTGTGGTTCGTCGGCATCGTCGGCCCCGCCGCAGGCGGCGGGTAGGACCAGGACCACGGCGAGCAGGGACGCGACGAGGGGGCGACGCATCGTGATCACCTTCCATTCTCGTGCGATCGAGCGGGAAGATCAGGACCGGACGACGGCGACGGGACAGCCGGCGTGATGGAGGACCTGACGGGTCACCGCGCCGAGGTGTCCGGGACGCGCAGGGCCGCTCGTGGCTCCGACAACGAGGAGTTGGGCCATTCTCGATTCCTCGACGAGCAGGTGCGCCGGATGGCCCTGTGCAACCGTGGTGTGCCAGGCCACGTCGCTCTCTTCGAGGACCGTCATCACGGCCTCGTCGACGTGTCCTTGAGCGCGATCCCGCAGGCGACGGTGCGTGTCCGACGCGCGGTGCCACGGGAACTCGCCGCCGAACGGGACCTCAGGATCGTGCGGCCGGTACACGCCGACGACCTCGATCGTCGCGCCCCGTCGACGAGCGAGGTCGGTGGCCCAGCGAAGTGCATGGATGGCGGCGGACGACCCGTCGACACCGACCAGGATCCGCGCCGGAGATGACGGAGCGGGCGGCCGCACGACCACGACCGGGACGCTGGCGTGTCGGGCGCAGTGACCCGCGGTGGAACCCAGGTGCAGGCCGTCGAAGCCGCCGCCACCCCGGGCGCCGACCACGAGCAGGTCAGCGGCCGCACTGGCGGCGAGCAGGCCGTCGCTCGGCCGCCCCGGATGCAGCCGCTCCTCCACGTGCAACGGGGAGAGGTCCACCCCTGAGCGTCGCAGGAACTCGTGCAGGTGCCCGAGCACCTCCTCGTGCAGGGCGGGATCGAGGTGGGCGACGACGTCCTCGTCGCCGACGTAGGCCAGCGGTGGTCGGTAGGCATGCACCACCACCAGCCGTGCCCCGGCCGAGCCGGCCTCGTCCGCCGCCCATCGCAGGGCGTGCGCCGCGGCTTCGCTGGCATCCACCCCGACCACGATGGCATCCATGGGGCGGTCACCTCCCGACGCGTCGACGGGCCCGTACGTTCAGCGTGTCACCAGGCGGTGCGGGCCAGCAGGGCTGAAGGTCCCGTCGGGACCCGCGCCCGGATCCGGATCAGGGCCGGTCGTCGGCGTCGGTCCCGGCCGCCTGCTCGTCGGCCGCCTCGCTCACCTTCGGGCGGTCCTTCTCGTCGGTGGGCAGCAGTTCCGCCAACTCGTTGGGTGCGCCGGTGTCGCCCTGCTTCGAGGCACGCACGCCACGCTCGAGCGCATCGTCGTTGGGTACCGGTGTGGAGAATGGCGCCACCTCGTCGCCGCCGAGAGCGACCGGCTGCTCCGTACGCAGCCACACGGTGCGCTGCGGGAAGGGAATCTCGATCCCCGAGGCATCGAACGCGTTCTTGATGCGGCGGCGCAGTTCACGCCCGATCGCCCACTGCTCGCCGGGCTTGGTCTTGATGACGAGGCGGATGTCGACGCTGTCGGCGCCGAGAGTCTGCACGCCCCAGATCTGAGGTTCGTCGAGGAAGACCTCGGCGTAGTCGGGTTCGTGGGCCATCTCGGTGGCCACGCGCAGGATCAGGTCCGAGGCCACGTCGACGTCGACGCCGTAGGCCACGCCGACGTCGAGCAGGGCGCGTGCCCACTCCTGGCTCATGTTGCCGACCCGGCGGATCTCGCCGTTCGGCACGTGCCACAACGTCCCCTCGACGTCACGGATCCGCGTGGTGCGCAACGTCACGCCCTCGACCACGCCGTTCGCCTCGCCAACGTCGACGACGTCCCCGACGCCGTACTGGTCCTCGAGCAGCATGAACACGCCGGACAGGAAGTCCGACACCAGGTTCTGGGCGCCGAAGCCGATGGCGATGCCGATGATCCCGGCGCCTGCGATCAGGGGTCCGAGGTTGATCGCGAACGTGCCGAGCACCATGGCGAACGCGACGACCCAGACGACCACGGTCAGGACGCTGTTCGCCAGGGCCCCGAGGGCGTCGGCGCGCTGCGCGCGTCGCTCGGTGTGCGGGGTACTCCCCTCGCTCGTGGTCGCCTTCCGGAGCCGGCGTCCGAACCGTTCGTCGTCCGGTTCCTTGAATTCCGCGACGGCGCGTCGAAGCACCCGGCGGGCGAACCACAGCACCGCCCAGGCGACGACGAGGATCAACAGGATCTGCAGGGCCGGTTCGACCGCCTTGTCGACGATCTCCACGAACCAGTCGGCGAGGTCGGTGTTCTCGCGCAGCCAGTCCGCGACCGGACGCGGGGCCTCGCCCATGACGCCGACGTCCGAATCGTCCTCCCCCGTACCACCCGTGATGGCGTCGACGGCGAGCAGCAACGCGGGCAGGTGCATGGCGGGACGTGCTTTCGCGAAAGGCGGGCGGGCGAGCCGAGGCTAGTCGCCGCCGCGCCCGGCTCGGTCGAAGGCCGCCGCGGTCCCGGCCTCCTCCCGCTCGGCCAGTTGCTCGGCCACCACCTCGCGCAGGCGCACCGTGTCGGTGTCGCTCCATCCGGGTGGCGGCACGATCGCGGCCCAGGCGTCGGCCACCAGGGTGCCGTAGCCGTGGCCGTGGCCGGGCGGTACCCGTTCGGCGTTGGCGAGATCGGCGGTCAACTGCCCGAACGTGACCAGCGGGTACCAGCGCATCTCGGGCAACACGTCGGAACCCTGGGGTTCCTCGAGCCAGTCGGGGCGCCGCAGGATCAGGCGCGGTGACCACCACACGACCGGATCGGACGAATGCTGCAGGTACACCACCCGCGGAGGCGACCACGGCGTCGACGGTTCCCGCAGGTCCTCCGGCGTGGCGGCGAACCGCACCGTCGCGCCGCCGTCGTAGACGGGGAGGCGTTCCGGGCTGCCCGGGTCGCGCCGCTCGGTGAAGGTGTGCCACAACTCGCTGAAGTTGGGCGGTCCGACCCACAGCGCCCCGTCGACGCGGTTGCGCAGGTCGGCCACCCCACTGAAGGCGGCCTCGGAGCCGTCCACGCCGAGGCTCTCGCCGAAGACCACCAGCAACGGCCGCTCGTCCTCGGGCACCTGCAGCCAGCGTTCGTAGACCGCGTCGAACAGTTCCGCACCGGCGTCGCGCGCGCGGGTCGAGTCGACCAGCAGTGAGATCCACGACGGCAGGTACGAGTACTGCATCGTGGCCAGCGCCGTGTCGCCGGCCCAGAGGTACTCCAGCGCGGCTGCCGCCTCGGGATCGACCCAGCCGGTACCGGTCGCGGTGATCACGCAGAGCACGGCACGGTCGAACGCCCCGGTCCGCTCGAGTTCGTCGACGACGAGTTGGGCCCGGTCCCGGTCCTCCTCTGCGGCATCGAGGCCGACGTAGACCCGGATCGGCGCGACCACGGGTCCGTCCGCGAATGCCCGCAGATCACGCTCGGACGGCCCTCCCGCGACGAAGTTGCGTCCCTGCGAGCCGAGGTCGGTCCACTTGATGTCCGACGCCGGTGCGCCGGAACGCAGCGGGTCGATCGGGCGGATGGCCCGGCCGTCGAAGGAACGGTCACTCAGGCGGAAGGTCTCGTCCGCCGTCTGGAACAGGACCTGGTTGATCAGACCGTCGAGCAGCCCGGCCACGACGAGCGTGACCAGGATCACCCCGATGGCACCGGCCACGCGCGCCGGCAGCCAGCGGCTGAACCAGCGGTTCACCCTGCGATCGAACCAACGGATCGCGCGAGCCGCCGCGACCAGGGCCACGCCCAGCAACACGCCGAGCAGGACGGCCACGACGTAGCCGACCCCGGACGGCCGCGGCATCCCCATCAGCACGTGCAGATCCTGCTGCCAGCCGATCGCCCAGCGCGTCAACAGCGCCGTTCCGACCAGGCCGACGACGGCCACCGTCCGCCAGGCGATCCGGGCAGTCGAAGGGGACAGACGGACCGACACGAAGTTGCGCAGCACGGCCACCGCGAGCGTGCCGACGCCGTAGCCGGCCGCGGTCACCACGCCGATGACGACGCCCTGGAACGCCCAGTGCCGTGGTACCAGCGACGGGGTCAACGACGCCGCGAGGAACAGCGTCGCCACGGCCAGCCCCCCGAAGCTCGGCGGTCTCACCGGCGACCCAGTCGTCGTGCGGCGACGACGCCCAGCGCGTTGCTGGCCCAGTGGGCCGCCACCGGGGTGGCGAGGTGCCCTCCGCGCCGTCGCAGGTGCTGCAGCACGACCCCGGCGGCGGTCATGGACGCCACCGACAGGGCCGGCACGGCACGGGGACCCGAGCGCCGGGCGACGAGCCCGGCCCGTTCGTTGGCGACCGCCAACTCGCGCGACGGCAGCAGGTGCCAGATCCCGAACATCACGGACGAGACCGTATCGGCGAACCAGGCCGGGGCGCCGACGTTTCGCACCAGGGCCGGCACGACGCCACGGAAGGCGAACTCCTCGGCCACGACGGTGCCCAGCGGGATGCGGACCAGGGCCAGGTACCACGCGTCGCGTCGGTCCAGGTCGCGCACCCGACGGTCGTGCAACACGCTGGGATCGGGGCGTCGCAGTGTCGCGGCGTATGCCAGGACGACCGCACCCGCCGCGACGGCGCCCGTGCCCAGCCCCTGACGCAGCCGACGGCGGTCGAGCCCGAGCTGTGCTGCGGTGATGCCCGCCCGGTGCGCGAGCCACGCGAGGCCTGCCGTGAGCGACAGGTTCCAGGGCACGTAGAAGGCATCCGGGAGCCACCGGTTCACGACGAGGTTGGAGACCCCGAGGCCCCCGAGAGCGAGTCCGAGCGCCCGGCTGCCGTCCGACCCGGCGACGCCCGTCATCTCGCACCGCGCCCCGGGGAGCCTGCGCCCGAGCGGCGGTCACGGCGCCGGGCGCGGTCGCGCCTGCGGCGGGGTCGGAGGCGCTGCGTCAACGCCGCCGGATGCAGCCGGATCTCGAGCGCCTCGGCCGCCATCTCCATCACGACACCGGCGACGGCCACGATCCCGATCGCGGCGAGCACCAGCACCGTGTGGGGCAGGTGGAGCGCGAAGAAGTCGCTGAGCGTGGGCACCAGGGCGACCACGAGGAACGCCACGACCGCGCCGTAGACCAGCGCCCGGCGCAGACCGTTCAGCGGTCGTGACAGCAGACGCAGCACCAGCACGCCCAACCCGAAGAGGGTGACCGTGGCCGTTGTCCGGGCCTCCTCGAGGCCGACGACCTCGACCGTCTGGGCGATCCAGAAGGCCGCGAAGGTGGACACGGCGGCGGCGATGCCGACCGGGAGGGAGAAGGCGACCGCCCGCAGCAGGAAGCCACGGCGGGCACGACGGTCGTTGGGTTCGAGGGCCAGCACGAACGCCGGGATACCGATGGTCAGCGCCCCGACCAACGACAGGTGGCGTGGCAGGAAGGGGAACGGCAGTTGTGCCACGCCGATCGCGACGGCGAGCAGGATGGCGTACACCGTCTTGGTCAGGAACAGGTTCGCCACCCGCTCGATGTTGGCGATGACCCGACGGCCCTCGGCGACGAGGTCGGGCAGGCTGGAGAAGTCGCCGCCGAGCAGGACCACCTGGGCCACGTTGCGGGTCGCCGGTGCCCCGTGGCCGAGCGCGATGCCGATGTCGGCGTCCTTGAGCGCGAGGACGTCGTTGACGCCGTCGCCGGTCATGGCGACGACGTGGCCCCGCGACTGCATCGCGCCGATGATGAGCCGCTTGTCGTCGGGGGTCACGCGTGCGAACACGCGGCGCTGGTCGACGAGGTCGCCGAGCAACGCGGGGTCGGCCGGCAGTTCCGCGCCCGTGACGGCCGACGGGTCCGCGATCCCGACCCGCCGTGCCACGGCCGAGACCGTCCGTGGATGGTCGCCGGAGATGAGGACGGCACGGACCTCCTGCTGGGCGAAGAACTCCAGCGTCGCGACGGCGTCCTCGCGCAAGGTCTCGTTGAACAGCACCACGGCTTCGGGCCGCAGGTCGGCGGGGAGCCGCTGGTCGACGACAGGCCCGTCGCCGCGCGCGAGCAGCACCACCCGGTGGCCGGTCTGCACGGCCGCATCGACACGCGCGGACAGGTCCCCGTCGGCCCCGACCGCCGCCATCAGCACGTCGGGGGCGCCGAACACCCACGTCCCCTCGCCGGCGAAGCCGACCGCGCTCCACTTGCGGGCCGAGGAGAACGGCGTGACCACCGTCGGGCGCCAGGTCGGTGGCGTCGGGTAGGCGGCCGCGACCGCCGCCATCGTCGCGTTGGGCTCGGGGTCGTTGGCCGCCAGCGCCGCCAGAGCCCGCTCGACCTCGGCGGCGTCACCGATCACGTCCACCTCGTGGAGGCGGATGTCCCCACGCGTGAGGGTCCCGGTCTTGTCGAAGCAGACGACGTCGACGCGGGCCAGCGTCTCGACCGCCGGCAGCTCCTGCACGAGCACGTTGCGACGGCCGAGCCGGATGACCGATGCCGCGAAGGCGAGGCTCGTCAGCAGTACCAACCCCTCGGGGATCACCGCGACCGTTCCGGCGACCGAACCGGCGAGCGCGGCGTACAGGCTCTGCGTCCTGAGTTGGGTGACCACCAGCAGCACCGCGACCGGCAGCAGCAGCCAGGTCACGACCTGCAGGACCCGGTCGATGCCGACGCGCAGTTCGGACTGGGCGAGCTGGAAGTGGCGCGCCTCCTCGGTGAGCCGCCCCGCGAACGACGCCGTGCCGACGCGGGTGGCCCGCACCCGACCCGACCCGGCGGCGACGAAGCTGCCCGACAGGATGTCGTCACCGGCGTGCTTGAGCACCGGATCGGACTCGCCGGTAACCAGCGCCTCATTGAGTTCGAGCCCGTTGGCCTCCAGCGTCACCGCGTCGACGACCATCTGGTCGCCCGCGCCGACCTCGATGACGTCGTCGCGCACGACCTCGTCGACGTCGACCTCGCGCACGAGCCCGTCGCGCACCACGCGGACCTGCGGGGCGCCGATCAGGCTGAGCCGGTCCAGGGTCCACTTCGCCCGCAGTTCCTGGGCGATCCCGATCAGGGTGTTGGCGATCGCGACGAGCCCGAACAGGGCGTCCTGGATCGGCGCGACGACCAGGATGACGACGAGCAACGCACCGATCAGGTAGTTGAACCGGGTGAGCAGGTTGGCCCGCACGATCTCGCGGAACGAGCGGCTCGGGCGCTCGAGTCCGGTGTTGGCCAGCCCCTGCTCGACCCGCGCGCGGACCTCGGCCGCCGTCAGCCCGACGCCGGACGCCGGCGGGCCGATCCGGTCCAACGACCGTGCCCCCTGTCCTTCCACCACCGCTGCCCAGTCGCCGTTGCCGCGAGCGTAGGGACCACGCTGCCGCCGCGGGCCGGATTCGGCGTCGGGGTCGCCGAAGTCCGGGTGTGCGGTCCGCACCGGCGGCCGGCCGACCGTGCGCGCCTAGGCTCGTGGCAGTTAACAGATGCGTAACGTCGGGGACACGGCGGTGACGCAGCGGATTCGTAGCGTCCCACCCCGGCAGGACGCCGGTGGGGTTCGCGCCCCACCGCACCGGGCGGGGCGCCCCCGCCGAGACCCAACCGCGGCCGCGACGCGTCGCGGACCGGCCGCGACGGCCGGGGGCGCCCCGCCCCCTGCCGGACACGAACGGTTCGCGACGAGGACGGCCCGGACAGCCCGGATCCCCAGACGCGACACGTCAACCAGAACACCTCAAGGAGCGAGAAGTTGGGTAGCTCACCGCAGAACGCAGAGGACGTCCTCGGCCTGATCGAGAGCGAGGGGTACGAGTTCGTCGACCTGCGCTTCGTCGACCTGCCGGGCGTGACGCAGCACACGACCTTCCCCGTGACCAACATCAACGCCGACACGTTCAACAACGGCATCTACTTCGACGGGTCGTCGGTCCGGGGGTTCCAGGGCATCCAGGAGTCGGACATGCTCCTGCTGCCCGACCCCACGACCGCGTTCGAGGACCGGTTCCGGTCCCGCAAGACCCTGGTCATGTACTGCTACATCCACGACCCCATCACCGGCGAGGCGTACTCGCGCGACCCCCGCAACATCGCCCGCAAGGCCGAGGCGTACCTCGCCTCCACCGGGATCGCCGACACGTCCTACATGGGCCCCGAGGCCGAGTTCTTCATCTTCGACTCGGTCAAGTTCGACTCGCTCGGCCACGGCTCCTACTACGAGGTCGACTCGATCGAGGGCTCGTGGAACACCGGCCGTGACGAGGAGGGCGGCAACAAGGGCTACAAGCCGCGCAACAAGGGCGGCTACTTCCCCGTCCCGCCGATGGACCACTTCACCGACCTGCGCTCGGAGATGGTCCACAACCTCGAGGCGTTCGGCATCCAGACCCAGCTCCACCACCACGAGGTGGGCTCGGGCGGTCAGGGCGAGATCGGCATCCAGTTCGACACGCTGGCCAAGATCGCCGACAAGCTGATGACGTTCAAGTACGTGGTCAAGAACACCGCCCACGCCGCCGGCCGCACCGTGACGTTCATGCCGAAGCCGATCTTCGGTGACAACGGCTCGGGCATGCACACCCACCAGTCGCTGTGGAAGGACGGCGAGCCGCTGTTCTTCGACGAGTCGGGCTACGGCCAGCTCTCGGACACGGCGCGCTGGTACATCGGCGGCCTGCTCGCCCACGCCAAGTCGGTGCTCGCGTTCACCAACCCGACCACCAACTCCTACCGGCGCCTGGTGCCCGGCTACGAGGCGCCGGTCAACCTGGTGTACTCGGCCCGCAACCGTTCGGCCGCGGTCCGCATCCCGGTGTCGGGTGACAGCCCGAAGGCCAAGCGCATCGAGTTCCGCGTCCCGGACCCCTCGTGCAACCCCTACCTGGCGTTCGCGGCCATGATGATGGCCGGCCTCGACGGGATCCGGAACAAGATCGAACCCGCCGACCCGGTCGACAAGGACATCTACGACCTGCCGCCCGAGGAATTGCGCAACCTGCCGTCGGTCCCCCGCTCCCTCGAAGAGGCGCTGGGCGGGCTCGAGGACGACCACGAGTTCCTGCTCGAGGGCGGGGTGTTCACCGAGGACCTGATCGAGACCTGGATCGAGTACAAGATGGACGCCGAGGTGGCCGCGGTCGCCCTGCGTCCCCACCCCCACGAGTTCGAGCTCTACTACGACATCTGATCGCTCGTGTTCTCTGTGAGGGGCGGTCCGTCGCGGCCGCCCCTCACGCGTTGCGCGCCGGGGTGAAGCACCCGCGCCCACACGGGCGAGACGCCTGCGGACGCACCACCGGGGCGTCAGGCGGCGGGGGCGGGGTGGCGGCGGGTCACCTCGGCGGCGAGACGCTGCCCCCAGGCACGGGCGCGTTCGACCTCGCCGGCGACCAGCGGCCCCGTGGAGCCCTCGACCAGGAACGTCTCGGGCGGGACCTGTAGCTGCAGGCCGAGGTTGCGCAGGCGGCGTGCGGCCTTGTGCGCCGCCGAACCGGGCAGGTTGGGCTTGGCCACTTTGGTGTCGAACGCGGCCGCCGGCAGCTTGATGTCACCGGACACCGCCGCCAGCCACTCGCGGATGCCGCGGCGGTGCTGCATGCCGGCCGGCGCGCCCTGCTCCTCGGCGGACTTGCGGGTCGACGCCCGGCTCATCGAGAAGGCGTGGGTCGGGCCGCCGACCACGACCAGGTCCCAACCGACCGTGAGGTTGGTGGGTGCGTCGTGCGCGTCGGCCAGCACCACCTCGAACGTGTCCCGCAACCCGTCGGCGATCGCGATCGCGATCTTCTCGGTGTTGCCGAACATGGATTCGTGCACCACCAGGGCGCGCATGATCCGACCTCCTCGACGTGTGGCTCGGCGCCCACCACGGGGCGCCCCGTGCCACGATTCTGCGCCGATCCGACGCGCACGGCCCGGGCCGGAAGTCCCTCACATCACCCAGTAGACGAGGAGGGCCACGACGAGCGCCTGCACCAGCAGCAAGCCGACGAGCACGCGGACACTCAGACCGTGCCCGCGACGCCGGCGGACCATCTCGAAGAAGGTGTACTCGGCCCCGTGGTGCAGCAGCCAGGCCCGGTGACCCGCGGACGCGTCGGGCGGCGGGGTGCCCGGGTCCTGGGCACCAGGGCGGCGGGGCTCGAACGAGCCTCGATCGTCCATCCCACGCCCTTCCCCACTCGGCTGTCGAGGGTAGAGGACGCGGTGCCGGCCGTCAGCGGCGCACGGCAGGCGCCGCCGCGAAGGCGATCGGGTCCGCGCCGACCGCGGCGGCGTCGGCCATCCGCTGCAGGGCGTCGACGGCGACGTGACGGACGTGAGGCGCGGCGGCTTCACGCCGTCGGACCAGCTTGGGGTCGACGTGGCCGAGACGAAGCACGATGCCACGCGCCACGCCGGCCTCGCGGATGCGCAGGTAGCCGCGGGTCAGCGCCCCCTCGGGGTCGGTGTGGGTGTCGACCACGGCGATGGCGACGTCACCGCTGACGACGAGGTCACCGCGGACCTCGGCCGGACGTCCGGCTGCTTCGAGGATGGCCCGCACGACGTCCACGGCGCGGTCGGGCTGGCGGATGCGGCGGCGGATGTCGGCGACCAGCGTGAGACGATCGGCGAGCGGCTGCGGCGTGGTGGTCAGGTCGATGGCGTCGGGATCGGGGCGGCGGACGCCGGCGTGCGGCCTGGCCCGCGGCACCACCGACGGCGAGCGGCTGCGGCGGAGCTGGGGCTCGTGCAGTTCGTCTGGCAGGTCGCTGCCAGGAAGCGGCGTCGGACGGGTCTCGCTGCCCAGGACGTTGCCGTCGGCGTCGACGACCTCGACGCGGTCCACGGTCGTGTCCGACTGCATCGCCCGCATCGCCGTCTCACGCACCAGGCGCTGCAGTGCCGGGTCCTCCGGATCGTGCGCGACGAGGTCGAGGACGACCCGCGCCCCGGCTGCCTGCCGGTCCTCTCCCCAGGCCTGCGGAGTCGCGCGGCGGGTGGATGGCCGACGGAAGACCCACACGCTCAGCAGTATCACGGCTGCCACCAGCAGCCCGGTCAGGAGCGCGATCAGTGGGTCCATGTCCCGATCATCCGCCTCACGGGGCGGGATGTCCAGCGCATCTCGCGCGAGCCGGTCAGCCGACGAGCAACGAGTCGATGGCTCTCGCGAGTTCGCTCCGGCCGTAGCGAGGGACGACGTGGCAGCCCTCGAGCAACCGACGGTGCCGGTGGGCGATCAGCGGCGGAGCCACGATGAGCAGCGGTGTGCCTGGATAGCGGCGACGCAGTGCGCCGACGACCGCGACATGACGGGGCGTGTCGCTGCGCAGACTCGAGACGACGACGTCAGCATCGACAATGGCGGGACAGCGGCCGCCCTCCTCCAGTGGACAGCGTCGACGGGACAGCTGCTCCGGCCCGCCACACGACGCGACCTCGAACCCGCTGCGCCGCAGATGGTCGCCGGCGAGTCGGCGCAGGGACGGATCGCGCTCCTCGACGACGACCCGGGGGGTGCCACCGCTGCTCGAACCGAACTGCGGGACCGCGAGGCGGATGGTGGTCGTCACGTCGCGACCGCCACGGGCCAGCGTCCGGCGATCTCGACGGCGAGCTGTTCGGCGATCCGCGCGGCCTCGTCCGGATCGGCGTCCGCGTGTCGTCGCTTGCGGACACCGTGGTCGCTGAGCACGACGTGCACGGCCGGTACGACCCCCTGACGGGCGAGACAGGAACGCGCACACTCGAGCGGGCAACCGTCGATGGCCACCACGGGACGGCCCGAGCGAGCCAGGCGCACGAGGCTCGGGACGTCACCACCCACACCGGCGATGCACGACATCTCCGCCACACCGCGCCGGTCGAGCGCCAGCGCGATCGTGTTCGTCGTCTGTGCCGCGCTCGAACAGCCCGAGCACGAGTACACCAACGGCATGGTCGAACCGGGACGTGAGCGCTGCGGCCGCGACGTCACCGGGTTCACCGTCGCCTCCTGCGGGACGGAACGGTGCCAACGAGGCACCACCGCAAACTGTAGCACGCAACTAAGGGTTGGACGGTTTCGGCCATGAGCGCGGTGTCGTCACCCTTCGGCCGGCGTGTCCCTGGTGGCCCACCGCAACGTGCCGAACCCGACGCCGAGCCCGAGGGCGGCGAGTCCCGGCCAGATGCCGGCGAACGTCCACCCGAGCGCGGCGTCGAGCGACCAACCGCCCGGCCCCGCGACCGCCAGCCCGAACGAGACCGCGATCAGGTAGTAGTTCAGTTCCCAGCCGTTGCCGGCGGACCAGAACCCCTTGGTCGCGGCGTTCTGGTAGGCGGCGACGGTCATGACGCCGATCACGCCGGCGGCGGCGAACGGGGTGAGCAGACCGGCCACGAGGCCGAGTCCCCCGGCGACCTCGGTCGCACCGGCCATGCCTGCGGCCACCCGGCCGTCGCCGAAGCCCAGGCTCTTGAACCAGCGGGCGGTGGCGGCCAGTCCCCCGCCACCGAACCAGCCGAACAGCTTCTGGAACCCGTGCCCGGCGAACACCACCCCCACCAACGCCCGGATGATCAACAGGCCGGCGTCGAC
Source organism: Egicoccus sp. (assembly GCA_035462025.1). Classification (GTDB taxonomy): domain Bacteria; phylum Actinomycetota; class Nitriliruptoria; order Nitriliruptorales; family Nitriliruptoraceae; genus Egicoccus. The sequence continues at coordinate 27,170 of DATHUR010000111.1, forward strand.
GGCCGCCGGCAGGTCGACCTCGGTCATCGCAGGAAGCCGACGAGCCAGCCGGTCAACAGCACCACGACCAGCACGATCGCGATCGCGGCGACCGGTCCGCCCTTGGCGATGCGGTTCATGAAGCCGTCGGCCTCGTCGACGTCGCGCTCGGCGTTCGGGTCGGTCATGAGGCGATCTCCTCGCGGGTCGGGACCAGGGCGGCGACGCTGACCTCGTCGACCACGCGGTGCGCCTCGACGAGGCTGGCGCGGTCGATTCCGGCGCGCACGACGGCCACGGTGAACATGCCCGCTGCCCGCCCGGCGGCGACGCCGACACCGGTGTCCTCGACCGCCGTACAGTCCTCGGCAGGCAGGCCGAGACCGCGCGCCGCCACCACGTAGGGCGTCGGATCCGGCTTGTGCAGCGACACGTCGTCGGCGCCGACGATCACCTGGACCAGGTCGGTCAGATCGCCACGCTCGAGCACCTTGACGACGTGCTCGTGACGCGACGACGACGCCATCGCCAGCGGTACCCCGGCGGCCGCCAGCTCCAGCATGGTGGCCACCGTGTCGGGGTGGAGCTCGAGGTCCTCGTCGAACAGGCGGCGGAAGCGGTCGCGCAGTTGGCCGACGAACCGCTCGCGGTCGCCGAGGTCGGCGCGGGAGGCGAAGTAGTTCCAGCAATACGGGAACGGGCGCCCGATGACACTGGCGAAGTCCTGCGGCGTGGGCTCGTAGCCCCGTTCGCGAAGCGTCACCCGCCACGCCATGTCGGCGAGCCGTTCGGTGTCGGCGAGGGTGCCGTCGCAGTCGAACACGACGGCCGTCGGCAGCGGCTGGGAAGTCATGGTCCGAGTCTACGGTCGGAACACCGCTGCCAGGGACGCCGCCCGGGCGGGACCATCGCCCCTGCCCCCGACGCACGGTGGGGTGCACGCTGGGGGCAGCCCCCGGCGCTGTCTCCCGCGACGTTCCGGCCGCTGGAACTTTCGTCCGAGCGGACCCGACCATGGCAACACTGACAGCGGCGGCGGCCCACGAGCCGCTCCCCCTCGCGGTCGAGTTCGCGACGGCAACGCCTGCACAGGTCTTCGCCGCGTACGCGACCTCCCCCGAGGGCCTCGACGCGGACGAGGCCTCCCGCCGCCTGGTGCAACACGGTGCCAACGAGCTCACCAGCACCGGCCAGACACCGTTGTGGCGGGTCTTCGCGGGCAACGTCGGCCACCTGATGGCCATCCTGTTGTGGGTCGGCGGCGGGATCGCGCTGCTCGCCCACCTCCCCCAGCTCGCCGTCGCGGTCTGGTGCGTCAACCTCATCAACGGCGTGTTCAGCACCTGGCAGGAGCACCGGGCCGAGCGGGCGATCGACGCTCTGCGGCAACTGCTGCCCGCGAAGGCACGCGTCCTGCGCAACGGTCTGGTCGTCGAGGAACTCGCGGCCCGGCTCGTTCCCGGCGACGTGCTGTTGTTGGCCGAAGGTGACCGCATCCCGGCCGACGGCCGGCTGGTCGAGGCCTTCGAACTGCGCGTGGACCAGTCGGCGCTGACCGGCGAGTCTCGCCCGGTCAGGCGATCCGCCGCGCCCTGGCCCGACGCCGACGGCCCGAGCGCGGACCAGATCAACCGGGTCTTCGCGGGCACCAACGTCACTGGTGGCCGCGGCAAGGCCGTGGTGATCGCCACCGGCATGCAGACCGAGTTCGGCACCATCGCGGCCCTGACACAGCGCACGCGCGGCGAACCCAGCCCGCTCCAGCGTGAACTGGCCACGCTCAGCCGCGTCGTCGGGGCGATCGCGGTCGGCATGGGTCTGCTGTTCTTCGGCCTGGCACAGGCCTTCACCGACCTGCCGCTGGCCCGGGGCCTGGTGTTCGCCCTGGGCATGATCGTGGCATTCGTGCCCGAGGGCCTGCTGCCGACGGTCACCCTCGCCCTGGCGCGCGCCACCCAGCGGATGGCGGACCGGCACGCCCTCGTCCGCAGGCTCTCGGCGGTCGAGACCCTCGGATGCGCAACCGTCATCTGCTCGGACAAGACCGGCACGCTGACGGCGAACCAGATGACGGTACGGATGGTGGCGACGGCCGGACGCGCCTGGACGGTGACCGGCACCGGATACGACCCCGACGGCCACCTCGAGCGCGAGGCCGGCAGGGCGGTCGACGTGCCGGCCGAGGTGGCCGAACTGGCGCGCGCGGCGGCGCTGGTCAACGACGCGCGCCTGCTGCCCCCCGACGGTACGAATGGCTGGGCGGCGCTGGGCGACCCGACCGAGGCGGCGCTGCTGGTGCTGGCCGCCAAGTGCGGCTTCGACGTCGACGCCGAGCGGCGGCGGACGCCCCGGGTCGGTGAGGCGCCCTTCGACTCCGCCAGGAAACGCATGAGCACCGTCCACGACGACGGGGGTCGGCGACTGCTGTGCTGCAAGGGTGCGCCGAACGAACTGCTCCCCCGCTGCGCCAACGCCCGCGTCGACGGTGCGGTGGTGCCCCTCGACGAGGTCGCCCGGCAGGCCATCGAGCACGACAACGACGCCATGGCACGCCAGGCCATGCGGGTCCTGCTGGTGGCCGAACGCGTGCTGGATCCGGCGGATGCCGAGCGCCCGGTCGCCGACCTCGAGCAGGAGCTGACCTTCCTGGGCCTGGTCGGCATGCTCGACCCACCCCGTCCGGCGGTCGCGGCCGCCGTGACGACGTGCCAGCGGGCGGGGATCCGGCTGATCATGATCACGGGCGACTACGGCGTGACGGCCGAGAGCATCGCGCGCCGCATCGGGATCGCCGGGCCGGACGACGAGCTCACCATCGTCAACGGCACCGAACTCGACGGCTTCGACGACGACGCACTGCGCCAGGTGGTCGCGGCACCCGTGGTCTTCGCCCGCGCCACGCCGGAGCAGAAGCTGCGCATCGTCCGGGCCCTACAGGCGAACGGCGAGGTCGTGGCGGTCACGGGCGACGGGGTCAACGACGCCCCGGCCCTCAAACAGGCCGACATCGGGATCGCCATGGGCGTCGCGGGCACCGACGTCGCACGGGAGGCCGCGGACCTGGTGCTGCTCGACGACGACTTCTCGTCCATCGTCGCGGCGGTCGAGGAGGGACGGGCGGTCTACGACAACGTGCGCAAGTTCACCGGCTACATCTTCACCAGCAACACCCCCGAGGCGGTGCCGTTCGTGCTCTTCGGCCTGTCGGCCGGCCGCATCCCCATCGCACTCGACGTCATGCACATCCTGGCCATCGACCTCGGCACCGACCTGGTGCCGGCGCTGGCGCTGGGTGCCGAACCGCCGGAGCCCGGCGTGATGGACCGGCCTCCCAGGTCCCGCAACGAGCACCTCGTCACGCCCGCCCTGCTGCGCCGGTCCTACCTCTGGCTGGGTCCCGTGCAGGCGGCGATCGTGATGGCCGCGTTCTTCCTCGCCTTCGGGGCCCAGGGCGTGACGGGGGCCGGCGGCTACCCGTCGTCGGGCCCGGTGCACGCCGCCGCCGCGGCCGCGGCCCTCGCTGCGGTCGTGACCACGCAGATCGGCAACCTGTTCGCGCACCGGAACCAGCGAGCCTCGGGGCTGCGGCCCTGGCGCCCGCCGCACCGGCTGATGTGGATCGGCATCGCCAGCGAACTGCTGCTCATCATCGGGATCGTCTACCTGCCTCCGCTGCAGCGGGTGGTCGGGACCGCGGCGTTCCCCGCCTGGCTGTGGCTGCCGCTGCTGGCGGTGGCGCCGGCCCTGCTGTTCGTCGACGAACTACGCAAGATTCTGGTGCGACGGCACCACCACGAGGAGGTGCGACGATGAGGATCGTGGTGCTCGGCTGTGGCCGTGTGGGCGCCGGCCTCGCCGCGGAACTCGATTCGCGCGGCGCGTCGGTTGCGGCGGTGGATCACGACGCCGCCGCGCTCGCCCGGCTCCCGAGCGACTTCTCGGGCGCGAGCGTGCTCGGTTCGGTCCTCGACCGTGACGTCCTGCGGCGTGCCGGCATCGAACGCGCGGACGCCGCCGCCGTGGTCACCGGTGACGACGCGGTCAACGCCGTCGTCGCCCTGCACTGCCGGCGCACCCTGGGCGTGCCCCAGGTCGTGGCCCGGCTGTACGACCCTGCACGCGCCGAACTGACCCGCCGGCTGGAGATCCGCACGCTCTCGCCGGTGACCTGGGGCATCCAGGGCTTCGCCGACATCCTGCGCCCCGACCGGCTGCACACGGTGACCCGACTGGGGACGGGCGACGTCGAGGTCACCGACGTGAGGGTGCCCGGTCTGCTCGGCGGCCGGACCGCTGCCGAACTCGAAGTGGCGGGCGAGACACGGGTCGTGGCCATCACCCGCCACGGACGCACCGTCCTCGCCACGGCAGCGACACCCCTCGAAGCGGAGGACGTCGTCCACGTCGCCGTCGGGACCGCTGCACGCGGCCGCCTCGAATCATTGCTCGGTTGAGCGAAAGGGTCCAGCCATGCGACGCGTCATGATCATCGGCGGCGGACAGGTCGGCACGGCGCTGGCGCGGCGGCTGGTCGAGAGCGGCCACGAGGTCACCGTCGTCGAACGGTCACGCGACCGGTGCGAGGAGGTGGCGGCGCTGCTGCCGCAGGTGACCGTCGGCGAGGGCGACGGGACCGACGGTGGCGATCTCGAGCGCCACGGCGTCCGCGGCCACGACGTGCTGGTCGCCGTCACCGGCGCCGACCCGGTCAATGCCCTGTCCTGCGCGTTGGCGCGGTTCAACTTCGCCGTGCCGCGCACCGTCGCCAGGCTGGTCGACCCGGCCCATGCCTGGCTGCTCGACCAGGCGACCGGGGTCGACATCGTGCTGGACCAGACCGATCTGCTGGCACGACTCATCGCCGAGGAACTCTCCCTCGGTGAGGTCGAGACGCTGGTTCGGCTCCGGCGCGGGGACTTCAGCCTCGTCGAGGAGCGCGTCGCGCCGGGCGCGGGCTGCCTCGGGCGAGCGGTGACCGACCTCGCCGTCGCCGACGGCACGGTCGTCGCGGTGTTCCGGGGACCGCAGGTGTTCGTCCCCAGCGTGGAGGTGCGGTTGCGCGAGGACGACGAGGTGCTCGCGATCGTGCCGGCGGGCCACGGCGATGCACTCGCCGAGGCGCTCGCCACGCGCGTCGAGCCCGGATGATCACGCCGACGCAGCGCCGGTGCGCGCGGGCTACCGCCGGTCCCAGCGGCGCGCCGTCAGCTCGCGCACGGCGGCATAGCGTTCGCGTACGAAGCCACCGTCGGCCGTGACGTCGTGCCCCACCGGCGCGTCGCCCGCCCGGCTCCACTCCGGCGGTGACGCGGCGCCCGACAGCGCCCAGGCCGCCTGACGCGCCGCTCCGTCGGCGACGTACTCGCCCGGCGGTGGCACCTCGACGTCGACGCCGAGGATGTCGGGTGCGATGCGCTGGACCGCCTCGGATCGGGCGCCACCGCCGATCAGGTGCAGCCGTTGCACCTCGACACCCTGCCGGCGGACCTCGTCGAGTCCATCGGCCAGGCCACACAGCATGCCCTCGACCGCGGCCCGCGCGAGGTTGGCCGGCGTGAGGTTGTCGGTACGCATGCCGTGCAGGGCACCCATGTCGTCAGGGCGGTTGGGGGTGCGCTCACCCTCGAGGTAGGGCACGAGCACCAGTCCGTCCGCCCCGAGCGGTGCCGACAGGGCCAACCGCGACAACTCGGGATGGTCGACGCCGAGCAGCCGGCAGGCGGCGTCGAGCACCCGCGAGGCGTTGAGCGTGGCCACCAGGGGCAGGTAGCGCCCCGTGGCGTCGGCGAACCCGGCCACCAGCCCGGATGGGTCCGCGATCGGCCGCGACGCGACCGCGCAGACGACGCCGGAGGTACCGATCGACACCGATACCTCCCCGGGCTTGAGGCCCATGCCGAGGGCCGCGGCGGCGTTGTCGCCCGCACCGGCACCCAGCACCACGTCGCCCGCGAGGCCCGCGACCACGCCCGGCTGCGCCGCTGCCGCCACCTCGGACGGACCGACCACGCGCGGCAGGATCGCATCATGGCCGAGACCCATCACCAGCAGGTCACGGCGGTAGTCCTCGGTGTGCGGGGACCAGTAGCCGGTCCCCGACGCGTCCGAGCGGTCCGTGGTCAGCGCGTCCAGGCCGCCTGCGCCGGCCAGGCGCCAGGTCAGCCAGTCGTGGGGCAGGGCGACGGCGGCGACCCGGGCGGCGTTGGCCGGCTCGTGCCGGGCCAGCCAGCGCAGCTTGGTGACCGTGAACGAGGCGACGGGCAGGATCCCGACGGCGTCGACCCACGCCTGCGCCCCCACCGAGGCGTCACCGTCGCCGAGTTCGGCGATCAGGTCGCGTGCGGCGTCCGCCGAGCGGGTGTCGTTCCACAGCAGGGCGTCACGGACGACCGCGCCGTCCTCGTCGAGCGCGACCATGCCGTGCTGCTGTCCGCCGACCGCGACCGCGGCGACGTCGTCGAGGCCGCCCGCATCCTCGACGGCGGCGCCCAACGCCCGCCACCAGGCTCGCGGGTCGACCTCGGTGCCGTCGGGGTGGGCGGCACGTCCGCTGCGGACCAGGTTGCCGTCGTCCGCGTCACGGACCACGACCTTGCACGACTGGGTCGACGAGTCGATCCCGGCGACGAGCGCCACCTCTTCGTCCTTCCCGCGACGGTCAGTTGGCGCCGAGCAGGTGGCGCATCGCGAGTTGGTTGAGCCGGACGAGGTTGCCCTCGCGGCGCGCGACCGCCTCGACGTCGAGGTCCTCGAACGCGCTGCGGTCGGCCAGCAGGTCCTCGAGCGTCTCGTCCTCGGCGATGGTCGGCTGGGCGAGTTCGGGGATGCGGGCGGCCTGCAGCGCCTCGGTGACCTCGGGGTCCGCGCGGAAGGCGGCGGCCCGCTCCTTGAGCAGCAGGTACATCTCCATGTTCGCGGCCGCCGAGGCCCACACGCCGTCGTAGCCCTCGGTGCGCGACGGCTTGTAGTCGAAGTGGCGCGGACCCTCGTAGCGCGGACCACCGCCGGGGAAGCCGTTCTCGAGCAGGTCGACGGTGAAGAACGCCGACGCGAGGTCGCCGTGGCCGAAGACGAGGTCCTGGTCGAACTTGATGCCGCGCTGGCCGTTGAGGTCGATGTGGAACAGCTTGCCGGCCCACAGGGCCTGGGCGATGCCGTGGGTGTAGTTGAGTCCGGCCATCTGCTCGTGCCCGGTCTCGGGGTTCAGGCCCACGATGTCGCCGTGGTCGAGTTGGGCGATGAAGGCCAGCGCGTGCCCGACGGTCGGCAACAGGATGTCGCCGCGTGGCTCGTTCGGCTTGGGCTCGAGCGCGATCCGCAGGTCGTAGCCGCGCTCCTTGATGTAGCCGGCGACGGTGTCGATGCCCTCGCGGTAGCGGTCGAACGCGGCCTTGAGGTCCTTGGACGCGTCGTACTCGCTGCCCTCGCGCCCGCCCCACATCACGAACGTCTTCGCGCCGAGTTCCGCGGCGAGGTCGACGTTGCGCAGCACCTTGCGCAGCCCGAACCGGCGCACCTCGCGGTCGTTCGCGGTGAACGCGCCCTCCTTGAAGATCGGGTGCGTGAACGTGTTGGTCGTGATCATCGGCACGACCAGACCCGTCTCGTCGAGGGCGGTGCGGAAGCGCTTGAGGATCCCGTCGCGGGCGCCGTCGTCCGACCCGAACGGCACGAGGTCGTCGTCGTGCAGGGTGATCCCCCACGCGCCGAGTTCGGCCAACTTGTGCACCGCCTCGACCGGATCGAGCGGGTCGCGGGTGGCGGCCCCGAACGGGTCCTGGGCCTGCCAACCGATCGTCCACAGCCCGAAGCTGAAGTGGTCGTCGCGCGTCGGTGTCGGTGCCATCGTGGTGCCTCCCGCAGCTCCCGGCAGCCCGGGACCCTGGCCGATTAGTTCATTGGTTGAACATAACACGGCGACGGCTAGGGTCAAGGCCATGTCCAACGCCGTCCCGCCTCCGAAAGCCTCCCCCGCGAGGTCGCAACCCGCCCGCGCCGGCGGCGTCGTCCGGCAGGCGACCATGCGGCGTAGCAACCTCGGCCTCGTGCTGCGCGAGGTGCTGTCGGCGCCGCACCCGGTCTCGCGGGCCGACGTAGCCGCGAGCACCGGGTTGACCCGCGCGACCGTGTCCTCACTGGTCGAGTCGCTGCTGGCCGCCGACCTCGTGACCGAACTCGAACCCGTCGCTCCGCAGGGTGCCGGCCGGCCGGCGGTCCCACTCGGTCCGGCGCGCCAGACCGTCGCCGCACTCGGCCTGGTGGTCAACGTCGACTATCTCGGCGTGCGGGCCCTCGATCTGGCCGGGGACGTCCTGGCCGAGCGCTTCGAGACCGGCGACTTCCGCGACAGCGCCCCGGCCCCCGTGCTGTCGCAGGCCGCCGCCCTGGTCGCGTCGGTCGTGTCCGATCTCGGTGACGGCCCGCGTCTCGCCGGACTCGGCATCGCGGTGCCCGGCCTGGTGGCCGCGGGCACGCGCCGTCTGCGCATCGCCCCCAACCTCGGCTGGCGCGACGTCGACCTCGGCGACCTGCTCGCAGGCACGTTGCTGGCGGGCCTCCCCGTCGAGGTCGAGAACGAGGCCAACCTGGCCGCACGGGCCGAACTGCACGCCCGGCGCGGCGACGTCGAGGACTTCGTCTACGTCAACGGCGAGGTCGGCGTCGGCGGCGCACTCGTGCAGGGTGGCGAGGTGTTCGTCGGCCCCGACGGCGGCGCCGGCGAGATCGGGCACGTGACCGTCGACGCGGCCGGCCCCGAGTGCCGGTGCGGCGCGACCGGCTGCCTCGAGGCGTTCGCCGGCATGGACGCGATGCGGCACGCCGCCGGTCTCCCGCCGGACGCCGGGATCACCGAACTGCGCGAGCGGGCGGCGGCCGGTTCCGGCGACGCCCGGTCGGCGGTCGACCGTGCCGGGCGGGCCCTCGGCGTCGCCCTGGCCAGCACGCTCAACGCCGTGGCCATGCACCGGGTGGTGCTCGCCGGCAACTTCGCCGTGCTCGCCGACCTGGTCCGTGCCCCCGTCGAGGCCGAACTGCGGCGCCGCGTCCTGCTGGCCCCCTGGTCGCCGCCGCTGGTCGAGGTCGCGCTCGTCGACGACCATCCCGCCGTGACCGGGGCCGCGTTGACCGCACTGGCCGGGCTCGTCGCCGATCCAGCCGCGTGGACCGACGCCTGACCCGACCAGCACGGTCTCCGGGCTACTTCTCGGGCTCGTCGTCGGGGTCGAGGGCGTCCGCGACCGCGTCCTTCACGTCACCCATGGCCTGCTGACCCTTGCCCTTCACCTCGCGCGGCTTGTCGCCCGTCGCCTTGCCGATCAGTTCGTTGGCCTTGCCCTTGACCTTGTCACCGGTGCTGCCCATGACGGTTCCTGTCGGAGTGGCGCGGCCGCTGCCGCACTGCGCAGTGTCCTCCCCGTGGCAGGTCCCGGGACCCGCCGCACGGACGGTGGCCCGGACGGCGATCAGCGGGCTGCGGCGAGGAAGATCATCTCGCCGCTGGTCGGTTGCAGCGGCCCGCCGCGCCAGGTGCCGTAGGTCGCCACCACCTCGAAGCCGCATGCGGCGAGGTCCGCCTCGAGTTCCTCGCGGGTGCGGAAGCGCAACGTGCTGGCGGTGGCGTGTTCCTCCTCGGGGGCGTGGAACTCGGTGTGGCCGACGATGCGGACCAGGCCGTCGTCGACCGCGACGGTCTCCACCCACGAGTCGAACGCGGGGCCGCCGTCGCCGCCCAGGAACGTGACGAACGAGCCGACCTTGTTCCACGACCGCCAGGGCTCGGTCGCCGGGTTGCGCGACTCGAACGCGAGCAGGCCGCCCGGTGCCACGGCGCGGTGGACGTGGCCGAGCACCGACCGCCACTCGTCGTCGTCGACGAACACCTGAGCGACGTGGCCGCTCATGACCACCAGGTCGTGAGCGCCGTCGGCGAGGTCACCCGCCGTGCCCTCCAGCCAGGTGACCGCGTCGGCACCGGGCCGCGACCGCGCGATGTCCAGCATGGCCGCGGCGGGGTCGACACCGGTCACCAGGTGCCCCCTGGCGGCGAGCTCGCAGGCCAGCACGCCGGTGCCGCAGCCGAGGTCCGCGACCCGCTCGGCCTCGAGTTCGCCGGCGAGGTCGACGTAGAAGTCGGTGTCGTGGCGCGCCGCGTTCTCGACGTCGTAGATCGCCACGAGGCGCGGGTCGGTGTAGTGCCGGTCGACGTCCATGACCGCAGTCTGCCAGCCAGACGCTTGGCCCCACCACCGCCGGGCCGTAGGGTCCGGCGCAACGAAACCGAGGACGGCCATGGCGGCGGCACGGCAGAGCGGACCGATGTGATCGGGTCGGTCGCCGCGCTGTACCGCTACCCCGTGAAGTCCCTGCTGGGTGAAAAGCTGGCGAGCGCCGAGGTCGTCGCGCGCGGGCTCGACGGCGACCGGGCGTGGGCGGTCACCGACCCCGACGGGAAACTCGGCAGCGGGAAGTCGTCGCGGCGGTTCCGCAGGATGGACGGCCTGCTGCAACTGGCCGCACGGTACGACGCCGTCGGCGCGCCGACGATCAGGTTCCCCGACGGGACCGACCTGACCGGCCCGGCGGACGACCTCGACGAGCGGCTGTCGGCCCACGTCGGCCGACCGGTACGGCTGCGACCCGAGGGCGCGGTCTCCCACTTCGACGACGGCCCGGTCCACCTCGTGACGACGGCATCGCTCGCCGCCCTGTCGACGGTCGCCGGTACGGCCGTGCCCGCCGAACGGGCACGGGCGAACCTCGTGCTCGACGTGACCGGCGACGGCTTCGTCGAACAGGCCTGGATCGGACGTGAGCTCGCCATCGGACGCTGTCGTCTGCGGGTGGCCGCGTCCATGCCCCGCTGTGTCATGCTCGAGATGCCGCAGGGCGACCTCCCGGCCGCGCCGCGTCTGCTCGACACGCTCGAGCGCAGCAACCACCTCGATCTGGGCGTGGTCGCCGAGGTGGTCGCGGCGGGCACCGTGCAGGTCGGTGACGAGGTCGCGCTGCGCTGAACCGCACCGTCAGCGGTGGACGCCGCCCTTGCGGGCGTAGGCGCCCGGCCCGGCGAGGTCGAGGATCGCCCGCGCCGTCCCCAGTGGGTCCTCCTCGTGGACGAAGTGGCCGACGCCGGGCAGGCCGACCACGTTCGCGTCGAGGTCGCGGGCGACGCCGGCCGCGAGCGAGAAGGGGGTGACCGGGTCGTCCTCGCCCCAGACGACGATCGCCGGCATCCGGAGCCGGTTGTGGGTCTGCGGGTTGCGCAGCAGACCGCTGCGGCGTCGGACGGTGCGCACCGTCGCCTCCACCACGGTCCGCCGCGACAGTTCGCGGTAGTAGGGCAGCCAGCCACGTGGGTGCTCGCCCACGGCCGTGGCGTAGGCGTCGATGGCCTGCGGCTCGAACGCGTCGGCGCGGGCGGCCGCATGCCGGATCGCGGCGGCGACGAGGGGCCGTGCCAGCGCCTTGAACGCCATCTCCGGCAGGATCGGGAGGTTGAACAGCGGGATGTGCCAGGCGCGCCGCAGGTCGATCTTCCGCAACGGCGCGGACGCCACGACCAGGGCCCGCACGAGGCCGGGATGGCGGAAGGCGGTCGCGACGGCGAGCGGACCGCCCCAGTCGTGACCCACCAGCACGGCCTTCTTCGCGTGCAGGTTGCGGATCAGACGGCTGATCTCGTCGGCGAGCGACTCGTGGTCGTAGCGGGTGCCCTTGGGCGCCGCCGTGCGTCCGAACCCCTTGAGGTCGGGGCAGGCGACGCGGTAGCCGGCGGCGGCGAGCACCGGGGCGACATGCCGCCACGACGACCCGTCCTCGGGCCAGCCGTGCAACAGGACGATCAGTTCGTCCTCGCGGTCGGCGGTCTCCTCGTCGGGCGCCCAGCCGGCGGTCCCGAGCATCCGGACGAAGAAGCGCGTGTCCCCGCCCAGGACATAGCCCTCACGCCACATCGCGGCCTCCTGACTGCTTGCGAGACTACGAGGTTTCCCCGGCCGGTCCGCCACCGGGACCTAGAATCACCGCAACTCGGCCACTGGTGGGCGGAAACGAGCATGTCCGACACGCAACGAACCCGACCGCCCTTCGACCGGCGTCTGGCGCTGCTGCTGGTGGCGACGACGGCCGCTCCCATGCTCGCCCTGGTCACCTGGGCCATGGCCAACGCCGACCGACTGCCCGATCCGGTCGCGCACCACTGGGGTCCCGGGGGCCGGGCGGACGGCTTCGCCGCGTTGTGGGTGACCCTGGCCATGGCCGTCGGTATCACCCTGGTCGTCGCGGTCCCGATGGCCGTCGCGGCACTGACGCTGCGCGAGACGATGATGCGGCGGACGATGGCCGGCGTCGCCGCCGGCGTCACGGTGTTCGTCATCGTGCTGGTGGCCGACTCGCTACGGACCCAGATCGGACTCGCCGACGCCGCGCAGGCCCCGAGCCCGAGCCTTGGCATGGGGCTCGGGTCGCTGCTGGGCATCGCCGTCGGCGCGGTCGCGGCGAAGGCCGTGCGTCCGCTGCCGCGCGAGATGCGGCTGGCGGCGCGACCACCCGCCGCGAGCCTGCCGCGCGTGGCGGCGGGCGCCCCGATCGCCTGGGAGCAGCACCTGCCCGGCTCGAAGGCGTTGGCCGTGATCCTGCTCACCACGGTCGCCCTCACCGGCGGCCTGGCGTTCGTGGCCGGTTGGGGACTGCTCGTGGTCGCCGCCGCGGTCGCCGTGCTGCTGGTCGTCCAGCTTCGGCTGCGCGTGAGCATCTCCGCCGAGAACGGTCTGGAGGTGCGCGGTATCGGGTTCCGGTTGCTGCGCGTCCCGCCCGACGAGATCGCCATGGCCGAGGCCGGGACGGTGGACCCGTGGCAGTTCGGCGGCTGGGGCCTGCGCCTCGACGTCAACGGCCGCACCGGGGTGATCACCCGCAAGGGTCCCGCCCTCCACGTGACCCGCGGCGACGGCTCCGAGGTCGTCGTCAGCCTCGACGATCCCGACGTCGCGGCCGCCGCGCTCAACTCGGCGGCGGACATGGCACACGCCGCCGGGTGACACGAGCCAGTGCTGCTTCGTCGTCTCGTCATCGACCCCGGAACAAGCGACAGGAAAGTGCTAGTTCCATTAGCACTTTACGTGTATCATCGGCCGCATGGCGCTGCTCAGGATCGACCCCGACGCCGCCGGCCCGCTCCACGAATCGATCGCCGGCGCGGTCCGTCGCGCCCTCGCCACCGGTGAACTCGCCCCCGGCGACAGGCTGCCGGCGGCGCGTGAGTTGGCCGAGGCGACCGGTGTCGACCCGAACACGGTGCTGCGGGCCTACCGCACCCTGCGCGACGAGGGCCTGATCGACCTGCGGCGCGGCCGCGGCGCGACCGTCCGTGACGTCGCCGTCGACCAGGCTCGTCTCACCGGACTCGTGGATGCCCTGATGGCCGAGGCACGCCGACTCGGGCTCGGCGTCGACGCCGTGCAACGACTCGTGGAGGAACGCGCATGAACGGCCCGTCTGCCCCCACCAACGCGCATGTCAGCAGGCGTCGCGTGCTCGAGTGGGCGATCCCGGCGGCCGCCGTCGCGGTCGTCATCATCGGTCCGCTGCTCGTGTGGGACCGGCTGCCGGATCCGATGGCGACCCACTGGGGTCTCGGGGGCCGGCCCGACGGCGCCATGCCGCGCATCGCGGACCTGCTCGTGCTGGCGCTCGGCACCGTCCTGGTCGGCTTCTCGCCCCTGCTGGCGACGCGACTGCGGATGCCGCGCAGCCAGGCGCGGATCCTGGTCGCGGCCGCCACCGGCGGCAGCACGCTGTTCGCGGTCCTGCGGGTCGTCACGCTGCGTGCCAACCTCGAGGCGACGTCGTGGGAGTCGGCGGGTGACTTCGGTGCGGCCACGTTCGCGGCGGCGTTCGCAGCGGCGGTTGTTGCCGCCGCGGTCGGCGTCTGGGCGGCTGGCGATCGCCCCGACCACCAGCCACCGACCACCACCACGACACCGGTCGAGGCGGTACGCGGCCAGACCCTGGTGTGGACGGGGCAGGCCACGGGGCGCATGGGCACCGTCGTGCCGGTCGCGCTCCTCGGCGCCGCCGCGGTGGCCGGGTGGCTGGCGCCCGCCGCGGCGCGACCGATGCTGATGATCGTGCTGCCCGTCGTCGCCCTCGCGCTGACGACCCTCGGCCAGGCCCGAGTGACCATCGGACGGCGAGGCATGACCGTGTCGCTGGGCTGGCTCGGCTGGCCGCGCCTCTCCGTCCCCGCTGCCGACATCGCGCGGGTCACGGTCGAGGACGTGGCACCGATGGCCTACGGCGGCTGGGGGCTGCGCGCCGTCCCGGGTGCGACGGCGGTCGTCATCCGCTCGGGACCCGCGATCCGGATCGAGCGCACCTCCGGTCGCGTGTTCGTGGTCACCGTCGACGATGCCGCCCGCGGTGCGGGTGTCCTCGCCGCGACCGCCGAAGCCGCCAGCACCTGACGGCCGCGGTCAGGGCGCGCGCCCACCCAGCCGCGCGGTCAGCCGCGCCGCACGATCGACGACCCGTGCGGCGAGTTCGGCGCGCGACGGCGACCCGTGCCGGTGGTCGCGGAAGGTCACGCCGAACGCGGCCACGGGCCGCCCGGTGTGGTCGAACGACGCGGCCGCGACCGAGGCGAAGCCGGTCGTGACCTCGCCGTCCTCCTCGGCCCAGCCGCGGGCCCGGTCGGCGGCCAGCAGCCGGCGCAGCCCGGCCACGGTCGTCGGCCCCCCGTCCGTGCGCCGCGACAACGCCGCCGAGGTGGGATACAGCGCGGTGAGCTGCGCCCGCGGCAGCCACGACAGCAACGCGCGACCGGTGGCGGTGAGATGCGCGGGCAGGCGCACCCCGACGTCGGACACCAGCACCTCGCCGACGGGTGAGCGGTGCTCTAGCAGGTACAGGGTCTCGCGGCCGTCGAGCACGCCGAGGTGCCCCGTCTCCCCCACCTCCTCGACGAGCGTGGCCAGCAGGGGCCGGGCCAGGCGCTCGAGACCGTCGTGGCGCAGGTACGCCGACCCGATCTCGAATGCCGCGACGCCGAGGGCCCACCGCCGCTCCTCGGGCAGCCGGGTGACGAACCGTTCCCGCTCGAGTGCGGCCAGCAGGTGGTAGGTGGTCGAACGCGGCAGGTCCAACGCCCGGGTGATGGCCGCGGCCGCGACCGGTCGCGGTTGGCTGGCGAGGTAGCGCAGCACCGCCAGGGCGCGCGTGGCGCCGGGCACCTGCTCGCCCGCCATCGTCCTCCTGTCTCGTATCCGAGACCGCGACGCTAGCCACGTCCGCGGTCTAGCGTTGGCGGCATGACCGGTGGGATCTCCGTCAGCGTGCAGGCGGCGCCGAACGACGCGGCGTCGTGGATCGCGCTCGCGCAGCGCGTCGAGGCGCTGGGCTTCACGGGCCTGTTCGTCGCGGATCATCCCGGCAGCGGCCCTGCGCCGTTCGTGGCGCTGGCGGCCGCCGCGGCGGTGACCCGGCGGATCACGCTGGGCACCTACGTCGCCAACGCCGGCGCGTGGGAGCCGCTGGCCCTGGCGTCCGAGGTCGCCACCCTCGACGTCGTGTCGGGCGGGCGCGCGATCCTCGGCGTCGGCGCCGGCCACACCCCCGCCGAGTGGCGCATGCGCGGCCTTCCCTACCCCACCCCCGGCGGACGTGTCGACCGCATGGTCGAACTCGTCGATGCCACGAGGGCGTTGCTCGCCGGCGAGCAGGTGACCCTCGACGGTGAGCATGTCGCCCTGGTCGAAGCGAGGTTGGACGAGCCGACGCCCGTGCAGCGCCCGATCCCGCTGCTCGTCGGCGGGAGCGGCCGCCGCGTCATGGCCTACGCGGCCGAGCACGCCGACATCGTCGGACTCGCGGGCCTCGGTCGAACCCTCGAGGACGGGCACCGCCACGAGGTCCGCTGGCGCGACTCGCAGATCGACGAGACGATCCAGCGTGTTCACGCGGCGGCCAGGGCCGCGGGCCGGTCCCCGGCGTTGGAGGCCCTGGTGCAACACGTCGAGGTGGCCGACGACGCGGACGCCGCCGCGGCCGCATTCGCGGCGGAGGTGCCGGGTCTGGAGCCGGCCGACCTGCTCGGGGCTCCGTTCGTCTGGATCGGCACGGTCGAGCAGATCGCCGACCGGCTCCGCGGTCACCGCGAGCGGTGGGGCATCACCCGCTACGTGATCCGACCCCCGGCCATCGACACGGCCGTCGAGGTGCTCGCACGACTGCGCTGACCGGGACTCAACCCTCGAGCCAGGCGAGCACGGCCAGGACACGGCGGTGATCGTCGTCGGTGCGGTGCAGTTCGAGCTTGGTGAAGATGTTGGTGATGTGTTTCTCGACGGCGCCACCGGTGACCACCAGTTCCGACGCGATGGCCGTGTTGGTCCGTCCCTCGGCCATGAGCGTCAGGACCTCGCGCTCGCGGCCGGTCAGCGCCGCGAGCCGGTCCCGGCGCCGCGAACGGGCCAGCACCTCCGAGACGATGTCGGGGTCGAGCACGGTGCCTCCTGCCGCGAGTCGGTCGATCGCGTCGAGGAAGTCGCGCACATCGGCGACGCGGTCCTTGAGCAGGTAGCCGACGCCGCGGGTGTCGCCCTGCAGCAGTTCGGTGGCGTAGCGCGGCTCGACATACTGCGACAGCACCAGCACGAGCGTCTGCGGCCACCGCTCGCGGATCGTGATCGCGGCGCGCAGACCCTCGTCGGTCTGGGTCGGCGGCATGCGCACGTCGGTGATCACCCCGTCGGGCCCGAACCGCTCGACCGCTGCGAGCAGTTCGACCCCGTCGTGGGCGGCCGCGACGACCTCGTGGCCGCGGTCGGTCAACAGGCGGACCAGGCCCTCGCGGAGCAGGACCGAGTCCTCCGCGATCACGAGGCGCACGGGATCACCGCCCGTACCAGCGTCCCCACGCCTTGTGGGCTTTCCACCTGCAACCGACCGCCGCTGGCGGCGACCCGCTGGTGCAGGTTGGTCAGGCCGGTGCCGAGCGTGGCGTCCGCGCCGCCGCGTCCGCGGTCGCGCACTTCGACGACGAGGTGGTCGCGTCCGCCGACGACCCGCACGCCGATGGTCGGACTGTCCGCGTGGCGGACGGCGTTGGTCAGCGCCTCGGCGGCGACGAAGTAGGCGACCGACTCGACCGCCGGCGACGGCCGCGGGGACACATCCACCTCGAGTTCGACGGGCACCGGCAGTCGACCGACCATGGAGGCCAGAGCGTCGTGGAGCCCACGGTCGGTGAGGATGGCCGGATGGATGCCGCGCGCGAGGTCGCGGATCTCGCGCAGGGCGAGCTTGGCCTGGCCGTGGGCTTCCTCGACCAGGCTGGCGACCCGGTCCCCCGCGTCGCCCTCGACGATCGCCTCGCGCGCCAGACCGAGCGTCATCGCCAGCGAGGTCAGCCGGACCTGGGCGCCGTCGTGCAGGTCCTGCTCGATGCGGCGACGGTCGACGTCGGCGACCCGGACGGCGGACGAACGCTGCCCCTCCAACTCCTGGATCCGTGCGGTGGCGCCCGGGCCGAGCAGCGACTGCACGAGCCAACGGCTGAGCCACGCGAACCCCTGCACCAGGTACGGGATCAACGCGAGCCCGACCAGGCCGATGAGGACCGCCAGGACGAACTCCCACCACTCCTCGAGCACCTGGGAGAACTCGCGGTTGGCGCTGACCCAGATCGGGGAGGTGATCGACACGAGCACGAGGTACCACGACACGAGCATCGCCAGGCTGGCGGCGATGCCGACCGGGAAGCGGACGACGAGGTAGGCGACCGCCTTCCACGCGACGACGTCCTTGAGGCCGGCGCGGATGTTGTCGACGAACCCCGTCCCCGGCTGGGGTCGCGGCGAGGGGTCCTCGACGTCGCTGTCGAGCAGGATGCGGGCACGGCGGCGCTCGAGGTGGCCGATCCCGCGTGCCAGCCGCAGCAGGACGGTCAACAGCACCAGGCCGATCAGGGCCACGGGGGTCAGCCACAGCGAGAACGTCAGGCCCGCGGCGACGAGGGCGATGCCGGCCCAGGCGACGATCCCGTCGAGCAGGTGGTAGACGGTCGCGCGCCAGAACTCGGGCGTGCGGAGACGGCCGACCAGCAACCGCCCCACCGTCGTGGGCAGTTCCGCGACCTCGACCCGCATGTCCCGCCCTCGTGACCACTCTCGGCTACGCCCCGAGCGCGGGGCGACGGGTCCAGTGTCACCCGACAGCGCCCCGCGCGGCCATCCCGGCCGCCCCCCGATCGCGGCGGGGGTTAGCCCCACCGGTCGGCGCCCGCACAGGTCGGCAGCGGGCCGTGCACGTCGAGCAGGTGTCCGGCGCGCGTGCGCGACCAGTTCCACTCGGCCCACGTGGGCGTCTGATCCCCCGCGCGTGCGGTCGCGAGGGGCCGCAGCACGCAACCGCGCACGTCGGCGGGGAGGGCGAGCAATGCCGGCACCGCGTCGGCGGAAAGGTTCGCGAGGTAGTCCACGTCGATACGGCCCTCGGCGGCGAAGCGCGCCACGTTCCAGCGGGCGATATGCGCGTCGGGCTGCACGAAGGCGACCCCGACCACGGCGACGGCGCTCACCAGGGCGATCAGCCGAGGCAGCTGGCCGGTTCGCCGGCGTGCGCCGGCGACCAGGAGCACGACGAACACGACGGCGAGCCATGCGATCGCGAACTGGGCGGCGAAACGCAGGCGAGTGAACCCGTAGGCATCCTGATAGATCGACAGGCGGTACCAGGCGGAGACCAGCACGATCAGCGTGAGCAGGCACAGGCCGGCGAGCAGCCGGCGCTGCAGGCGTTGGTCCTGCGGTGATGGGGCGATTGCGTAGCGCCGGGTCCCGGCGACGACGGCGAGGGTGAGGGCGGCGACGACGAGCAGTTGCCCGAACCCGCCGCGCGCGTACTCGGCGTAGGTCAGCCCGGCCGTCTGCAGCACACGCTCGTGCCCGCCGAACAGCACCCCGAACTGCAGGGTGACGAACGCGGCGAACAGCCCCAGCAGCGACCACAGAGGCACCCGCCACTCGATGCCGTCCAGACGACGGGTCGGTAGCGGCAGCGGGCGATCGTCACGGCCGCGGGCGCGCAGCCGCACCAGCGTGGCGGCGCCCACGGTCAGCACGCTCGCCACGAGCAGGCGGGCCGGCAACAGGTCGAGGTCGATCTCTGGCACGAGGAAGCGCTGGACGAGGTTGCCGAAGATCCGGTCGGCCGACGCGAACAGCGCCCCGAAGACGCCGACCACCAGCACGGTCAGCAGCGTGGCGCGCACGCCGGGATGTCGGCGGGCATCAGCCGGGACGAGGTCGCGCAGCGGCGCCGCCACGGCAGCGATCGACCGGAGGGCGAGCGGCAGGCTGCGCAGTGCCGGTCGCACCAGCCCCAGCCAGCTTCCGCCGCCGGCGAATGCCAGCACCGCGGCGGCGACGCCAACGAGCAGCGCCGGCAGGACGACCCAGCCGGCGTCGGAGTAGGCCGGCAGCCCGGCGGCCAGCACCGCGGTGACGACCATGGCACGGCGCCACCCCCCGGCCAAGGTGGGTGCCCGGCGCACAGCGAGCACGCTGATCGCGATCGCCGTCCAGGTCACGGCGAGACCGAGGCCGGGCCGGTTGCCGGGCAGGGTGATCGAACCGACCAGCCCCGCACCGGCCAGGGCCGCGACGTCGCGCCCGGTCAGTGCGGGAGCGTCGGGGTCACTGGCGGGGCCGAGGTGCGGCGCCGAGGTGTCGAACCAGGTCGTCGCGGTGCCGTCGCCGTTCATGCGTACCTCGTCGTCGCCGGCAGGGTCACGACCATCCGGCAGCCGGTGCGGTGCGCGCCGTCGACGTGGATCTGGCCGCCGTGCAGGTCGACGATCCAGCGGGTGATCGCCAGGCCCAGCCCGGTGCCGCCGCGGGCGACTCCCGGACCATCCGCGCCGGCGGCACCCGCGCCGCGGTGGAATCGTTCGAAGACGCGTTCGGCGTCCTCCGGCGGCACGCCCGGGCCCTGATCGGTCACGGTCAGCCGGATCTCACCCCCGGAGTCGCCGGCGGCCACCTCGACCTGGGTGCCGGCCGGTGCGTGGGCGCGGGCGTTGTCGAGCAGGTTGACCATCACCTGGACGAGGCGTCGCTCGTCGCCGTGGACGACGAGGTCGGGCGGCTCGACCTGCACGCGGACCGGGGCGCCCGGCCGTGCCGCCACCAACTCGACCGCCTCGGTAAGCAGTTCGGCGACCGGGATGACGCCGGCGTCGAGGTCGACCACGCCGGCCTCGAGCCGGGACAGATCGAGCAGCGCCTCGACCAGGGCCTGCAGTCGCTCGGTCTGACGGACGAGGCGTTCGAGCGTGGCGGGATCCGGCTCCTCGACGCCGTCGGCGAGGTTCTCGAGCACGGCCCGCAGGGCGGCGATCGGGGTGCGCAACTCGTGCGAGACGTTGGCGACGAGATCGCGTCGCAGCCGGTCGGTCTGGGCGATCTCGTCGGCCATCAGGTTGAAGGCGCGGGCCAGGTCGCCGACCTCGTCGCGCGAGGTCGCGACGACCGGATCGTGCCGTTCACCGGCGGCCAACAGCGACGCGGCATGGGCCATCTGGCGCAACGGGAAGGTCATGCCGTGGGCGAGCACCTGCACCATGCCCAGCGCGACCAGGACCGCGCCGACCGCGACCGGGATGGTCGGCCAGCCGGCACGACGTCCGACGTCCATCACCGCGACGGTGACCAGCACGGCGGCGACGATGACGACGCCGAGCTTGAGCTTGAGCGAGCCGACGCGGTCGAGCGGCCTCACGGTCGCTCCGCGAGGGCGTAGCCCACGCCGTGGGCGGTGCGGATGCGGTCACGGCCGAGCTTGCGCCGTAGGGCGGCGACGTGGGAGTCGACGGTGCGCGTGGCTCCCCCGTCACGGTAGCCCCAGACCTCGCGCAGCAGTTGTTCGCGCGTGTGGACCATGCCCGGGCGCTGTACCAGGCGCAGGAGCAGGTCGAACTCGGTCGCCGTGAGGTCGATCATCACGCCGGACAGCGTGACCAACCGCCGGCCGGGGTCGACCACCAGCTCGCCGACCCGTAGCGGCGGTGGCCCGGGTGCGGGGTCGGCCCCGTCGCGGACGAGTTCGTCGGCCCGTTCGACGCGGCGTAGCAGCGCCGCGACGCGGGCGACCAGTTCGCGCATGCTGAACGGCTTGGTGAGGTAGTCGTCCGCGCCGACGCCGAGACCCACGAGCAGGTCGGTCTCGTCGTCCCTGGCCGTCAACATCAGCACGGGGACGGGCCGCTCCCGCTGGATCCGGCGACACACCTCGTGGCCGTCGATGCCGGGCAGCATCACGTCGAGCACGACCAGGTCGGGCCGGACGCGCTCGCACAGGTCCACGCCAACCAGCCCGTCGTGGGCGATCTCCACATGGTGGCCCTCGGCCTGCAGTCGCTTCGCGACCGAGGTCGCGATGGTGACCTCGTCCTCGATCACGGCGATCGTCGTCTTGTCCATGCCCGGGACTGTAGGGAGCGCATGTCCGGCCGCCGTGTCGGAGATGTGCGAATCTCGTGCAGACGCCGGGTTCTCGACTGGAGGCGCGTTGGGGTGAACGCTCGCACGGGCCTGCTGCTCACCCTCGTGCTCATCGCATCCGGGTGTTCCTCCTTCGACGACGACCCCGTGTTCATCGAGGTCGTCGTCGCCGAGGACACCGATGTCGCCTGCCCCGGCGATGACTTGTGCGTCGTCGTGACGGCACCGGTCGACGGCAGCCGCGAGGGCACCGGATGGTGCGCGCTCTACGGACCCGGCGACCCAGACGACTTGGAGCCGCTGGCCCGCGTCGACGACCTCACGATGGTGCCCCACGCCGTCTCGCGGTGGGACGCCGAGGTCGTCGCCGGCCACACCGTGGCCGACCTCAACCCGGTCTGCCACCCCATGGTGGAGGGCTGATCATGCCGAGCCGCCGGATCAGCACGAGAGCACGGGTCGGTTTCGTCGTTCCCCTGCTCGTCCTGGCCGCGGGCGCTTGTCAGCCGGCGGTCGCGGTCAGGGAGTGGGGCGAGGTGTCACTCGAAGGGCAGCGCGTGTCAGTCTCGTCACCCAACGAACTGGAGATCGCGGGCCCCTGCACCGGGGACCCGACCGTCACCATCGTCGACGAGGACGAACACCAGGTCGGGGTCCTGGTCGAAGCCAACCGCGTCGTCAACGGCGCGCCCGAACCGGACTGCGCCACGCTACTCGTGGTCGACCTCGCCGAGCCGCTCGGGGACCGCAGCGTCGTCGACCTGCACTCCGGCGCGACGTGGCCGTGACCAATCGGGCGATCGGCCTCGATCGCTGACGAACCGGGAGGCCGAGTTGCGCCAGATGGTCGCGTCGGGCCGTCAGGGGCGCCTTGGCTGCTTTTCGTTGCCACGGCGGTAGTTGCCGGTGACGCGTGCGAGGGCGTGCTGGGCGGTGTCGCCGCCCTCCTCGAGCCGGGGAATCAGGCGTTGCGCCTGACGCCCGGCGACGACCGCGACCTGCTCGCCACCCCGTGAGACCAGGACCCGCCCGTCCCGAGTGATGCGCCAGCCGAAGGGGTCGTCCTCGAGTCCCATGTCGTCCCGTCGCGTGGCTAGGGCACCGATCCTGCCCCGAGCGGCGCCGGTACGGCAATCGGGACGCTGGCCGAATGCCCTGGCCGTCGGGCCGCGACCTGCCGGCGGGCCCACGCGTTGTCTTCCAGATGCTCCCCTCCTGACCTGGAGAACGACGTGAGCGACCGGATGTCCGGCACGGAACCCGACCGCGACAGCCTCGCGGCCCAGCGCGCCTATGCCCGCTCCCTGCGCCTGCTCGGCGAGATGATCGACGGCCCGCCGCCGGTCGACGAGATGTTGGACCACCTCCTCGCCGTCGCCCTCGCGGCCGCGCCGGGACTGGCGGCGGCATCGGTGACGGCGCTCGACGAGGACGGCTCGCTGATGACCGCGGCCTCGACGGACGAGGCCGCCAGGCTGGTCGACAAGCACGAGTACGAGGCCGAGGAAGGGCCGTGCTTCGCGGCGATCGCCACCGGCGAAGAGATGCTGGTGGACGACGTCGGGACCGACCCGCGGTGGCCGGGCTTCAACGCGCGCGCGGCGGAGTGCGGGTTCTCGTGCGCCGCCGGCCTCCCGCTGCGCAACGACGGCGAGGTGCTGGGCGCCCTCAACCTGTTCGGCGCGAACCCTGGCGACCTCGACGGGGCGACCGTGGACACCTTGCGTCGGCTCGTGCCCCCGCTTTCGGCCGCGTTGCATCGGGCCCGCGCCGCCCGGCACTACCGCCGGCTCCTCGCCGAGCGGAAAAAGGCCCCGCGTCCACAGGACCAAGGGTCCCCTCACAGGTGACGTTGGACGCGCGCAGAAGGCGTCGCCCGTGCCGATGCTCCGGGTGTCCGGTCGAACTC
This sequence comes from Egicoccus sp., assembly GCA_035462025.1. Taxonomy (GTDB): domain Bacteria; phylum Actinomycetota; class Nitriliruptoria; order Nitriliruptorales; family Nitriliruptoraceae; genus Egicoccus. The sequence goes on from DATHUR010000111.1 coordinate 50,558, forward strand.
CCGCACGACCCCCGGCCGGGCCCGCCGGTGCACGGGGCGATCCCCCGGCGCCGACGCCCTTCTCCCTCGAAATCACGCCCATGCTCACGCGTACCGAAGAGGACCTCCTCGGTCCCCGCGAGGTCCCCGCCGACGCCTACTACGGCGTCCACACCCTCCGCGCCATCGAGAACTTCACGATCAGCACCATGACCATCAACGACCTGCCCCAGTTCATCCGGGCCATGGTCGAGGTCAAGAAGGCGTCCGCACTCGCCAACCGCGACCTGCACGTGCTGCCCAACGACATCGCCCACGCGATCATCGCGGCCTGCAACCTGATCCTCGACGAGGGTCGCTGCATGGACCAGTTCCCGATCGACGTCTTCCAGGGCGGCGCCGGGACCTCGGTCAACATGAACACCAACGAGGTCGTGGCCAACCTCGCGCTCGAACAGCTCGGGTACGAGAAGGGCCGCTACGACGTCATCAACCCCAACGACCACGTCAACAAGTCGCAGTCGACCAACGACGCCTACCCGACCGGCTTCCGCCTCGCCGTCCACCGTCGCGTCCAGATCCTGATCAGCGCGATCAGCGAACTCGCGGACGCCTTCGACGCCAAGGGCACCGAGTTCGCGGGCGTGCTCAAGATGGGCCGTACGCAGTTGCAGGACGCCGTGCCGATGACCCTCGGCCAGGAGTTCCACGGCTACGCGACGACCCTGCGCGAGGAGATCCGCACGCTGCGGCGCACCTCGATGCTGCTGCTCGAGGTCAACCTCGGCGCGACGGCGATCGGCACCGGCCTCAACGCCCCCGAGGGCTACGCGCGGGTGGCCGCCAACCGGCTCGCCGAGGTGACGGGGCTGCCCATCGTGTCGTCGGTCGACCTGATCGAGGCCACCTACGACAACGGCGCGTACGTCGCCGTCCACGCCGCCGCCAAGCGCGCCGCGGTCAAGCTGAGCAAGATCTGCAACGACCTCCGCCTGCTGTCGTCTGGCCCTCGCGCCGGCCTCAACGAGATCAACCTGCCCGAGTTGCAGGCGGGCTCGTCGATCATGCCGGCCAAGGTCAACCCGGTCATCCCCGAGGTCGTCAACCAGGTCTGCTTCAAGGTCGTCGGCAACGACGTCACGATCACGATGGCGGCCGAGGCCGGCCAGCTCCAGTTGAACGTCATGGAGCCTGGCCTCGCCCAGTCGATGTTCGAGTCGTTCCGCCTGCTGACCAACGCCTGCGACAACCTGCGCGAGCGCTGCGTCGTCGGCATCACGGCCAACCCCGAGGTGTGCGAGGCCCACGTCCTCAACTCCATCGGGATCGTGACCTACCTCAACGAGGTCATCGGCCACCACAACGGCGACCTGGTCGGCGCCGAGTGCGCCCGTTCCGGCCGCAGCGTCCGCGAGGTCGTGCTCGAGATGGGCCTACTCGATGAGGCACAGATCGACGCGCTGCTCTCGCCCCAGAACCTGCTGCGACCGCGATACGCCGGCCGCGTCTGGGCCGAGGGCGAGCGCGGTCTGCCGGCCCAGCACGCCCTTGCCTGATGCGCCGCGGGCCCGGTGATCCCGGGCCCGCCACTTCTCGACCCTTCGACCGCGGCGAGATCCCGCGGAGAAACCCGACACTCCCATGCTGGCTCTGGAACTGCTCATCGTCCTGGGCGCCATCTTCGTAGGCGCCCGGCTCGGCTCCATCGGCATCGGCCTCGCCGGCGGTATCGGCGTGCTGCTGCTCGGTCTGATCGGCGTCCCCGTTGACCAGGCCGCCATCCCGTTCGACGTCATCGCCATCATCATGGCCGTGATCGCCGCGATCGCGGCGATGCAGGTCGCCGGTGGCATGGACTACCTGGTCGGCGTGGCCGACCGGTTCCTGCGCAAGCACCCCAAGCAGATCACCCTGTGGGCCCCGATCGTCACCTACCTCATGACGCTGTTCGCCGGGACCGGTCACACCGCGTTCTCGACCCTGCCGGTCATCGTCGAGGTATCGAAGGAGAACGACATCCGTCCGTCCAAGCCGCTGTCGATCGCGGTCGTGGCGTCGCAGATGGCGATCACCGCCTCCCCCATCTCAGCCGCCGTGGTGTTCTTCGCCAGCGTGCTCGAGCCCGAGGGTGTCGACTACGTGCAGCTTCTGGCCATCGCGATCCCCTCGACGCTGCTGGCCGTCATCGCCACCTCGTTCCTGGCCAACATGCTGGGCAAGCCGCTGGCCAAGGACCCCGTCTACGTCGAACGCGTCGCCAAGGGCCTGGTGAAGGCCACGGCGGCGCAGCAGGCCGCGGCCGAGTCACGCACCCTGGTCGGCGCCGGCGTCGGCGGCCGTGGCACCGGTGGACTCGACGGCGATCTTCCGGTCGTACCGGACAGCCCGGCCGCCGCCACTTCGCGCCCGGTCGACAACGTCGCCCGCCGCTCGGTCGGCCTGTTCCTCGTGGGCATCCTCGCCGTGGTCGCCTACGCGACCGCCATCAGCGACACGGTCGGGCTCATCGCCGAGCCGACGCTGCCCCGCAACGAGGCGATCATCACGATCATGCTGACCATCGGCACGATCATCACCATGATGGCCAGGTTCGACCCGGCCAAGATCCTCAAGTCGCAGGTGTTCCAGTCCGGCATGAGCGCCACCGTCTGCATCCTCGGTGTCGCGTGGCTCGGCACCACCTTCGTCAACGCCCGCATGGAACAGATCCAGGCGATGGCCGGCGACATCCTCGCCACCCGCCCGTGGACGCTGGCGATCGTGCTGGTGTTCGCCTCCGCCCTGCTGTACTCGCAGGCGGCGACCACCAAGGCACTGATGCCCGCGGCGCTCGCCCTGGGCGTCGGTCCGCTGGGTGCGATCGCGGCCTTCCCCGCCGTGTCCGCCCTGTTCATCCTGCCGACCTATCCGACGCTGCTCGCGGCGGTCGAGATGGACGACACGGGGTCGACCCGCATCGGCAAGTTCGTGTTCAACCACCCGTTCATGATCCCGGGCATGGTCAACATCGCCCTGGCGGTCGTGTTCGGCTACCTGTTCGGCTCGCTCATCCTGTAGGGCCCGCGCCCGCGAATCCCCGCGCCCCCGCCGGGCTCGACCGGTGGGGGCGCGGTCGCGTCACGGCGGCCGTGTGACAGACTGAGGCCGGCCGGCAGGGGCAAGGGGGAGCCACCATGGAAGAGATCCGCAGGTCCGACGAGGGCAGACCGACGTCGACCTGGACGGCCCGGGACCACGTCGTCGGCGTGCTGCTCGGGCTCGCGTTCCTCGCCGCGCTCTGGGGCAAGACCCTCGTGCATGGCGAGCTGCTGGGCGACGTGCAGCGGATCGTGCGCGCCACCGCCCTGTGGGAGATGTTCGCCCTCGACGTGATCATGGGGGCGGTAGTGGCGTCGGCCGTGCTGGGCGCACGGCGCTGGCCCGCCCTGCCGTCGACCATCCTCGCCATCCTGCTGTATGGCGTCCTGGCCGACCCGTTCAGCCCACTGCGGGGGTGGGCGCTGCCGGACCTCGGCCCGTGGCTGCCGCGGCTGACAGGCTTCGTCGGCGACAACGGTCGCTGGGACGCGACCGAGGTCCTGCTGACGCTTGGCATCATGCTCGTCACGACCGTGTGGGCGTGGACCCGGCCGGGCCGGGAGCACCGCGTGCCGTCGGTCGAGCAGACGCCGGACCAGCCGCCGGCGGACGTCATGGATCCGCAGCCCGGTCCCCTGCGGTAGGGCGAGCCCGACGAGCCGTTTCACGCCGTCGCGGTTGACGCGAGCCGACCGGCTCGGCTCGGCTGCCGGGATGTCCCGCGAACTGCCGACCACGGCCGTGCCACCGGCCGGAGGCGACACCGAACTCGCCTCGTCCGTCGTCGTGCGCCTGCGGGCGGCGGGATGCGTGTATGCCGAGGACGAGGCCGCACTTCTCGTCGACGAGGCGCGGGACACGGACGAACTCGAGCGCCTGATCGCGAGGCGTTCCGGCGGCGTTCCGCTCGAGTTGGTGGTCGGCTGGGCCGAGTTCTGCGGGCGACGGTTCGGCGTGGCCCCGGGGGTCTTCGTCCCGCGGCGCCGTTCGGAGTTCCTCGTCGAACAGGCCGTCGGGCTCGGTCGCGCCGGGATGGTCGTGGTCGACCTGTGCTGCGGGTCCGGCGCCATCGGCGCGTCGGTGGCGGCACGGCTCGGCGGTGTCGATCTCCATGCGGCCGACCTCGACCCGGCGGCCGTGCGCTGTGCCCACGACAACCTCGCCCACCTGCATGCCGAGGTGCACGAAGGCGACCTGTTCGACGCGCTGCCGGCCCGGCTGCGTGGTCGCATCGACCTGCTGCTCGCCAACGCGCCGTACGTTCCCAGCGGCGAGGTGGCGAACCTGCCCCGCGAAGCGCGCCTGTACGAGCCGCTGCTCGCCCTCGACGGCGGGCCGGACGGCCTGGGGTTGCACCAGCGCATCATCGTGCACGCACCGGACTGGCTCGCCCCGGGCGGTCACCTGCTGGTCGAGACGACCGACCGGCAGGCTCCCACGGTGGCGGCGGCCATGGCCGATGTCGGCCTGACGCCGACGGTCGCCGTGTCCGACCACCTCGACGTGGCCGTCACGGCCGGCCACCTGCCGCCGTGATCAGGCGAGCGGGGCGAGCCGTCCGAGGAGCCGGTCGAGCGTGGCCCGTTCGCTGTCGTCGAGGGCCCGGTCGAACAGCGCCCCCGCCTTCTCCTCGGCGACTTCGACCGCCTCGTGCGTGCGTGCCGCCCCCGCGCCGGTCAGGGCGACCAGCGCCAACCGTGCATCGCGGGCGTCGGCCTCGCGGGTGACGTAGCCGAGCTTCTCCAGGGGCGCGAGGAGCCGGGCGATGCCCGACGGGGTCAGCCCGAGCCGATCGGCCAACTCGAGCCGTCGCAAGCGGCGGTCGGGGGCGGTGTCGAGGTGGTGCAGCACGGCGAGGTCGTTGAGCGAGAGCCCCTGGACCTCGAGGCGGCGACGCACCGCCGCGTCGACACGGGCGAAGCGCAGACACAGTTCGAACGCCGACATCAACCACTCCATTCACGCACTACTCGATGAGCGCTCAATGATATCTCATGCGTCTGACTGACGCCGACGTTCGTACGGGGTGTGCCACCTGACATGGCGGGGGGTTGCTCCCCACGTTGGGGAACGAGGTGCCACGCGCACCCGATTGCACGCAACGAAGGGATGCACTTGCAACACCGTCGACTCCGCACGTGGGTCCGCGGCCTGACCGTGTCGGCCGCGACCCTGGCAACCGTCGGGCTGACGGCGCCGGGAGCATCGGCACAGTCCTACAGCCTGAACACCGCCTGTGAGGACCCGCCGCCCGCCGACTACGACGACCGCGACAAGATCTCGTCGGCCCACCGTCAGGCCGTCGACTGTCTCACCGACCGTGGCATCGTCCAGGGCTACGGCTACGACGAGGGCACCCGCTACCTGCCCGACGCTGAGGTCAACCGCGCGCAGATGGCTACGTTCGTGGCCGGGATGCTCACCGAGGCCGGCGTCGACCTGCCCGAACCCTCCGAGCAGGGCTTCGAGGACGTCGACGACGAGGGCACGCACAGTGACGCGATCCGCCAGCTCGCCGAGCTCGGGATCGTGCAGGGCGTCACCGAGGACGAGTACCGGCCCGGCGAGCAGGTCGACCGCGCCCAGATGGCGTCCTACCTGATCCGTGCGCTCGCCCACCAGGCCGGCGTCGAGGTCGAGGACCTCCAGGCCGGCGAGTTGCCGTTCGACGACGTCTCCACCGACTCCGTGCATGCGCCCAACATCCGCGGTGCGCACCAGTTCGGGATCGCGTTCGGCGTGGACGAGGACACGTACGTGCCGGCCGGCGTGGTCGAGCGGGCACCCATGGCGAGCTTCGTCGCCCGCACGCTCGACACGATGATCGCGCAGCAGACGGTGCTCGACGTCGACCAGGGCGTCTTCGGACACACCGTCTACACCGCCCTGACCGAGGGTGGCCGCTGCTTCATCGTCACCGCCGGTGAGGCGTGGGAGACCAACTGCGACCCGACCACAACCGACGACCCGCTGCAGCCGTACGAGATCGAGGTCGACGACGACTTCACCGTCGTCGCCGGCGTGGTGACCGACGAGGTCGCACGCGTCGAGGTCGAGTACGAGGGTCAGGCCGACGAGCTCGACCTCGTCGAGACCCGTTCGCCGACGCTGCGCGCCTGGGGCTCGCATGTGCTCGCCGCCGACATCGAGGCGATCGTCGCCTACGACGCCGACGGCGAGGAACTCGACCGCTACGAGCCCAGCACCTGAGTGATCCGATGTCCTGTACGGCGCGTGCGCGCCGTACAGGACACGCTTGCGCGCGGTCCCACGGACCTGATTTCTCAGAGCAGACGCGGGCCGGACCGGTACCGCGCACGCCGACTCCGCCGCTGTTAGCGTCGTCCCAGACGCTCTGGGGGTGGGGATCTTGCAGCAGTTGTCCATCGGGCGTCGTTCGCGCCGTCGCGCCGTCGACGAGCCGGGACACGGGCCCCACGTCCCGGCGGAGACAGCCGCCACGCGGATCGGCCACCTCCAGCGGGCAGCGGGCAATGAAGCGGTGACGTGGCTGCTGCAGTCGGCGCAGTTGCGCACGGCCGTCGGCGCGACGGACGATCCGATGGAGCGCGAGGCGGACGCGCTGGCCCGAGCGATCGTCGCCGACGTCCTGCGGCCGAGTCCCTCCCGGCGGACACCGGTCCATCGTGTGAGCGCTCCGGACATCGCGCGCCGTAGTGCCGAGATCGGTACTCAGGGAGGCGTCCTCGAGGCCGCCACAGATCGCATGCTCGAGCAGGCCCGTTCGGGCGGCACCCCCGTCGATGCCGACGCGGTGTCGGCGGTCGGTGCGCACCTCGGCGCCGACCTCTCCGAGGTCAGGCTCCACGCGGGGCCACGTGCCGCCGACCTCAACGCACAGATGCACGCCAAGGCGTTCACGGTCGGCCACGACGTGTTCTTCCGCGACGGGCTGCCGGACGCCTCGACACCGGACGGTCTCGAACTACTCGCGCACGAACTCGTCCACACCGTGCAACAAGGCGCCAGCAAGCCCCTGCACTCGCCACTCGACACGGTGGCTGCGGGCCGGCCCGGCACCGCTCGGCTCCAGCGCAGCCCCGAGTCCGAAGCACTGATGGCGGAACTGATCCGCCCGCAGGTCTTCGAGGGGCCGACCGTCGAGGTGCAGCAGCAACTCGTGGCTGCGCTCGAGGCCGAGTTGAGTCAACGCGACCTGGTGCGGACGGGCCCGATCGACCCATATCACGTCTCCTGCCTGGGCGGCATCGTCCTGCACCAGCCGCAGTCCGATGAGCTCGACGCCCTGATCGCCGACGCCGTACTGATCCCGCTCGAGCGGAATGACGTTCGGGGCCCGATGGACCGCAGCCTCGACACCGACGCCTTCAACGTGGTGCAGGACGCCAATGCCGAGAGGCTGATCATCGAGAACACGCTCACGACGATGGAAACCGCCGGCCAGCTCGCGTACCTGCGCGAGAGCGGCCTGCTCCAGGACCCCGAGTGGCAGATCCTCATCGAGATCCACTACTACCGTGACCGGCTGATCACCTCGCGGCTGCTCCACAAGGACACCCTCGGGCAAACGCTCTTCGTCAACCTCAACTTCATCAACGACCAGGAGATCGCGGGCCCCGAGTACGTACTCAACCCCGATCGAGGCAACGACCCGCGCGACCTCGCGGCATCGCACCCGGGCGTGTTCCTGGACGATCTCGACGCTGCTCTGGCCGACACCCCGGCGCCGGACACGATCGAGGCGACGATCGTGCCCGCGAATGGCGTGGTGGCCTTCGTGGACGAGGCGATCCACCACAAGACCCCACTGGTCGGGCATCGCGAGCTCCGCCGTGATCAGCTCCGCAGTGCGCTTCAACACCAGGTTCCCGACGATCTCGATCGTGCCGAAGCGGCCTACGACGACTTCGCGAACCAGAAGCCGAGGAAGAAGAAGCTCTTCGGGAAGAAGGCGAAGCCGTTCTACGAGTACCTGGAGACGGACAAGAAGACCGCCGCGGCGTGGGAGCGCGTGGTACGTGCCCTTCAGAACCAGAAGCGCTTCGATCGGCGGGATCTGGAGGAGCTGTTCCCGCCCGGCGGCCGGATCGAGGTCGACATCGATCGCCTCCTCGAAGTGGCGAGCGAGGAGTTCCGGGGAGCGACTGTCCCGGGTGTGGAGGGGAAGCTTCCCGTGCAAGCGGACCCAGACGCTCCGACGCTGACACGCAGGATGAGCCTGTTGGCACGAGAGGGGCAGGCACCCGAGCAGCCGAGCGGGAAACGCCAGTTCTTCCGTACCTGGGTGCGCGCCGTACGGCTGTAGTCCGCCACGCGTTCGGAGCGATTCTGGGATTCCAGACACCGGGGCAGGGATCGTGCACGCGCAGCGGCGGTGGGCGTGCTCGGATGCACGCATGGAAACTCTGGAACTCGGTGCCCGCCCGCTCGACCTCGACGACGTCGTGGCCGTGGCCCGCGGGACCGCGAACGTGCAGCTCGACGACGACGCGCTGGCGCGCCTGACCGCCGCACGGGCCCACGTCGACCGCCTCGCCGGCCAGGACACGCCGGTCTACGGCGTGTCGACCGGGTTCGGCGCGTTGGCGACGCGCCACATCCCGGTCGAGCGGCGCGCGCAACTGCAGCGCTCGCTGGTGCGCTCGCACGCCGCCGGGTCAGGGGCCGAGGTGGAGCGCGAGGTCGTGCGCGCCATGATGCTGTTGCGCCTCAAGACGCTCGCGTCCGGGCACACCGGCGTCCGTCCCCAGGTCGCGCAGGTGCTGGCCGGCATGCTCGCCGCGGGCATCACGCCGGTGGTCCCCGAGTACGGCTCGCTCGGCTGCTCGGGTGACCTCGCTCCCCTCGCGGCGGTCGCGCTCGCCTTGATGGGCGAGGGCGAGGTCCGCGGACCGAGCGGTGGGTTGATGGGGGCGGCCGACGCGCTGGCGGCGGCCGACCTCGAACCGGTCGAGTTGGCCGAGAAGGAGGGCCTGGCGCTGATCAACGGCACCGACGGGATGCTCGGCATGCTCATCCTCGCGCTCGCGGACCTGTCGATGCTGGTGAAGGTCGCCGACGTCTCGGCCGCCATGAGCGTCGAGGCGCTGCTCGGCACCGACCGGGTGTTCGCCGCCGACCTGCAGGCGCTGCGGCCCCATCCCGGCCAGGCCGCCAGTGCCTCCAACCTGCGCCGCATCCTCGATGGCTCAGGGATCATGGACAGCCACCGCACGCCCGACTGCAACCGGGTGCAGGACGCCTACTCGCTGCGCTGCGCCCCACAGGTCACCGGCGCGGCCCGCGACACGCTCGAGCACGCCCGCCTGGTGGCGTCACGCGAGTTGGCCGCCGCGATCGACAACCCGGTGCTGACCGCCGACGGACGGGTCGAGTCCAACGGCAACTTCCACGGCGCACCGGTCGCCTACGTACTCGACTTCCTCGCCATCCCCGTCGCCGACGTCGCCTCGATGTCCGAGCGCCGCACCGACCGCTTCCTCGACGTCCACCGCAACGGCGGCCTGCCCCCGTTCCTCGCCGACGACCCGGGCGTGGACTCGGGCCACATGATCGCCCAGTACACCCAGGCCGGGATCGTGTCCGAACTCAAGCGTCTGGCCGCACCGGCCTCGGTCGACTCGATCCCGTCGTCGGCGATGCAGGAGGACCACGTCTCGATGGGCTGGTCGGCCGGCCGCAAGCTGCTGCGGGCGGTCGACGGGTTGACCCGGGTCCTCGCCATCGAGGTGGTGACGGCCGCCCGTGCGATCGACCTGCGATCACCGCTCACACCCTCCCCCGCCACCGGCGCCGTCCGCGACCTCGTGCGTGAACGCGTGCCGGGTCCGGGGCCCGACCGCCACCTCGCCCCCGACATCGAAGCGACCGTCGAGATGGTCCGCTCCGGTGCGGTCGTCGCCGCCGCCGAGGCCGTCACGGGGTCTCTCGACTGAGCATGC
>DATHUR010000112.1:0-4520 GCA_035462025.1 Egicoccus sp.
TGCTCGACACGACCAGCGCCGACGCCGACGCGGAGGCACCGACGCTGGCGTGCCCGTACCGCTTCGACGACGTCGACTACCGCTCGCCGCACGCGCGCCCGATCGCCGAGTTGGCTGAGGCCGGCGTCGTCCAGGGACACGCCGATGGGACGTTCGCCCCCGCCGAAGGCGTCACGCGCGCGCAACTGGCCAGCTTCCTCGGTCGCGCCGCCGACATCGAGCCGGCCGGCGGTGAGACCGAGTTCAGCGACGTCCCGGTCGGCCACACCCACGCCGGCTACATCCAGGCCCTCGCCGACGCTGGCATCGTCAGCGGTTACGCCGACGGCACCTTCCGGCCCTCGCAGGTCGTGCGCCGCGACCAGGCCGCCGCCCTGATCGCGCGCTGGCTCGACCTCGACCCGGTCGACACCGACCGCTTCACCGACATCGCGGGAATCACCCACCGCGGGCTCATCAACGCGCTGGCCGATGTCGAGGTGGCCCGTGGGACCGGTGACGGGAGCACCTACGCGCCGGCACGCACGCTGCAGCGCGACCAGGTCGCGTCGCTGCTGCACCGGGCGCTCGAGGTCGCGGACGCCTCGTGACCGCCGCCGACCGCCTGACCCGACGCGTGCGACGCCTCGCCGTCGCCCTGGCCGTCCTGGCCGGGGCGACGGCCGGCATCACCCTGCCGTCATCCCACGCGACGGCAGCGGAGTCGTGCGACGGGGTCTGGGTCGTCGTGGACGCCACCCGGCTCGGCGGCTCCGTGCGGACCCTGTGTGCGCCCGGGGCGCCGTCCAACGGCCTCCACGCATTGAGATTGGCCGGCGTGACCTACGAGTTCACGCGCACTCCGGGCCAGGTCTGCACCCTCGACGGCCAGCCCGACCCCTGCAACGGCGCGCCCACCGACGCCTACTGGTCGTACTGGCACGCCGAGGCCGGCGGGTCGTGGACCTACAGCCAGCGCGGCGCGGGCAACCGCACGCCGGCGAAGGGCAGCGTCGAGGGCTGGGCGTTCGGTGCCGGCGAGCAGCCCGGCCGGACACCACCGACCAACGCCCCCGCGGAGCCCGAGCCGGAGCCGGAACCCGAGCCGACCGCTGCTGCCTCGCCGTCCCCGTCCCCGTCGACCGAACCGTCACCGGCACCGTCCGCGACGTCCCGGACACCCGACCAGGCGACGACCACGGATCCCGAAGACGGCCCGGCGACCGCGACCGATGGCTCGCTCGACGTCTCCGGGGCCCCATCGAGCGCTCCCGGGCCTGACCCCGACGAGGCCCAGGTCACGGACGACCCTGGCGACCCCGTTCCCGACGATCCCGGATCCGACGCGCCCGAGTTCGACGCGGCCGGGACCGACACGCCCGAGACCGACACGTCCGGAGCCGACCCCGACGTGGCCGACGACGAGGTGGCGCTCGGCGAGGTGGCCGGTGACGGTGGCGGCGGGGCACCCGTCGGGGCCATCGCCGGTGGTGTCCTCGTGGCGGGGCTCGCTGGCGCGGGGGCACTGCGGGCGCGGCGCCGCGGCGACCTCGGGGAGGGCTGACGCGTGGTCCGCGATCCCGCCATGGCGCGCGTCGAGCGCAACCTCCACCCGGGAGCGTGGTGGCTGTGGGCGCTCGGCCTCGCCACGGCGGCGACGCGGACGTTCAACCCCCTGCTGCTGGCGCTGATCCTCGCGGTCGCCGGCTACGTCGTGACCTCGCGGCGCTCGTCGGCGCCGTGGTCGCGGTCGTACGTGGTCTTCCTCAAGCTCGGCCTGGTCGTGTTGGCGATCCGCCTGGTGTTCCAGGTCGTGCTCGGTGTGCCCCAGGGCGACACGCTGCTGTTCACGCTGCCCGAGGCGGGGCTGCCGGACTGGGCGGCCGGGATCTCGCTGGGCGGACCGGTCACCCTCGAGTCCGTGGCGGCGGCCTTCGCCGACGGGTTGCGGCTGGCCACGATCCTCGCCTGCGTCGGCGCGGCGAACGCGCTGGCGAACCCGAAGCGCCTGCTCGCCTCCCTCCCGGCCGCGCTGTACGAGGTCGGCGTCGCCGTCGTCGTCGGGTTGTCGTTCGCCCCCTCGTTGGTGACCTCCGTGCAGCGCATCCGGGCGGCCAGGCGATTGCGTGGCCGACCCGACCGTGGCCTGCGCAGCATCCTGTCGGTTGCCATGCCGGTCGTCGAGGACGCACTGGACCGCTCGCTGTCGCTGGCGGCGGCGATGGACTCGCGCGGCTACGGCCGCCGCGCCGACGTGCCGGTGCGGGTCCGTCACGCGACCGCCGCCCTGTCACTGACGGGGCTGTTCGGGGTCAGCGTCGGCATCTACGGCCTGCTCGACGCCGCGAGCCCGGCCGCGCTGGGCGTGCCGGTCCTGGCGCTCGGCCTCACGGCGGCGGCCCTCGGCCTGCGTCTCGCCGGGCGCCGCACGGCCCGCACGCGCTACCGGCCCGACCGGTGGGCGGTGCCCGAGGTCGCGACGGCGGCCAGCGGCGCGTTCGCGGCCGCGTGTGTGCTGCTCGGCGGTGTGCTCGAACCGTCGGCGCTGCGACTGTCGGTGGTCCCGCTTTCCTGGCCGTCACTGCCGTGGATGCCGACGGTCGGCCTGCTGGTGGCCCTGCTGCCGGCGTGGCTGACGCCGCCGCCGGCGCGGCTCGCCGCAACGTCCCCGGTGGATGGCCGCACCGACGGCCGTACCGCCGGTCCCGATCGCCGCCCCGTGGAGGTGGACGCGTGATCCGATTCGAACAGATGGGCGTCACGTACGCCGGTGCCGACCGTCCGGCCCTGCACGGGGTCGACCTCGAGATCCCCGAGGGCGAGTTGTGTCTCGTCGTCGGGCGGACCGGGTCGGGCAAGTCCACCCTGCTCGGCACCGTGAACGGCCTCGTGCCCCACTTCACCGGCGGCACCCTCCACGGCCGGGTCACGGTCGCCGGTCGCGACACGCGCCTGCACCCGCCGCGCGACCTCGCCGACGTCGTCGGGGTCGTCGGCCAGGACCCGCGATCGGGGTTCGTGACCGACACGGTCGAGGAGGAGTTGGCCTACGGCATGGAGTCCCTCGGCCTGCCCGGCGACGTCATGCGCCGCCGCGTCGAGGAGACCCTGGATCTGCTCGGCCTGGCGGACCTGCGCGCGCGGCCGCTGGAGCAACTCTCGGGTGGCCAGCGCCAGCGCGTCGCGATCGGGGCGGTGCTCACGGCGCACCCGCGGGTGCTGGTGCTCGACGAGCCCACCTCGGCACTGGACCCGCCGGCCGCCGAGGAGGTGCTGGCGGCGCTGCAGCGGTTGGTCCACGACCTCGGCGTCACGGTGCTGCTGGCCGAGCATCGCCTCGAACGGGTCGTGCAGTACGCCGACCGCGTGATCCACGTCCCCGGAGACGGCCGGGCGCTGCAGATCGGCGATCCGGCCGAGGTCCTGCTCACGACCCCGGTCGCGCCGCCGGTGGTCGAACTCGGCCGCATCGCCGGCTGGGACCCCCTGCCGTTGTCGGTGCGCGACGCCCGCCGCCGGGCCCCGGAACTGCGCGAACGGCTGGCCGGCCTGCACCGACCGCCGCGCCGGGTCTTCGAACCCGACGCCGAGGTCGTCGCAGCCACCGTCGACCTCAGTGTTCGACTCGGTCCGGTGCTCGCCCTGCGCGACGTCGACCTGGCGGTGACCGCCGGCGAGATCGTGGCGGTCATGGGCAGAAACGGCGCCGGCAAGTCGACGCTGCTGCGCAGCCTGGTCGGCCTGCACCGTCCCCTGCGGGGGCGGGTCCGCGTCGGCGGCGTCGACCCGGCCGGACTCAGGCCGCGGGACCTGGTCCGACGGGTCGGGCTGGTGCCGCAGGAGCCGGCCGACCTGCTCTACGCCGAGTCCATCGCCGCGGAGTGCGCCCAGGCCGACGCCGAGGCCGGCGCGAGCGCCGGAACGTGCCGCACGCTGCTGGAACGGCTGGCACCCGGGCTGGACGACCGCCGTCATCCGCGCGATCTGTCCGAGGGCCAACGGCTCGGACTCGTCCTCGCCCTCGTCCTGGCCGGCCACCCACCACTGCTGCTGCTCGACGAGCCGACTCGCGGCCTCGACTACCGCGCCAAGGAACGCCTCGCGATGGTGCTCGGCGAGTTGGCCGGCGAGGGCACCGCGATCCTGCTGGCCACCCACGACGTCGAGTTGGCCGCCGAGGTCGCCACGCGCACCGTGGTGATCGCCGACGGCGAGGTGGTCGCGGACGGCCCGACCGACGAGGTCGTGATCGGTTCGCCCGCATTCTCGCCGCAGGTCGCCAAGGTGCTCGCACCCGCCGTGTGGCTGACCCCCACCGAGGTCGCCGAGGCGCTGGCGGTGCTGCCGTGACCACGGCCACCGCACCGGCGCTGGATCGCGTGTCCGCGATCCGTCTGCGCCCGCGCGCCGCGCTCGCGCTGCTGCTGGCGTCGGCGGTCGGGCTCGCGGCGTTCGCGTGGCCGCTGTTCGTCGACCCCGGGACCGGCGTGGCCCACCTGCGCGAGGCCCCCCTGCTGTTCGTCGACCCCGGGACCGGCGTG
>DATHUR010000113.1:0-3536 GCA_035462025.1 Egicoccus sp.
CCCGCGCCGACCCTCAGTTGCGGTTGCGCCGCTTGAACAACGCACGGCGAGCCGCCTTGGACAGCCGCTTGTGCGATCCACTGGCGAGCGCCTCGAGCACAGGGGTGGTCCACGGATCGTCGACCCGCCAGAGCCGTTCGACGAGCGCGGTGTCCACGCCTTCGTCGGCGGCGGCCTCGACGGCGGCGTCCGGCCCCGAGGTGACGATCACCGCGGCCAGCGACCGGACGAGATCGAGCCCGGCGTCAGCGGGCTCGTCGGAACGCAGTGGTGGCAGCGAGTGGTTGCGAAGCCAGGCAGTGGCGAACGGGCGGCACCGCGGATCGTCACCGAGTGCGCGAACGGCGGGCTCCGCGTGGTCAGCCAGGACATCCAGCGCCTCGAAGACCGTGTCGACCTGGTCCGGGTCCACGGCGTGCCGCGCGACGGCGGCGAGCTCGTCAGCGGCCGTCGGCCGGTCCGCCGCCCATTCCGCGACCTCGGCCTCGAACGCCTCGGGCGGCCACTCGGCCACGGCATCGAGCAGCTCACCCGCACCGGCGTCGGCGAACTCACCGGCCAGGGGCACCTCGAAGCCCTGCGCGATCAACAGCGGGCGGACAAACCACGACCCCAGGGGCGTGAGCGCGAGCTGCCCGCCCAGGCGACGCTCCTGATCCAACAGATCGACTTTGACCCGTACGTCCTCGCGGGTCGCCACGCCGAGCCACACCAGGCGGTCAACGAGACACCCCATGCCCCAGGCGATCGACTCAGACAGATCGTCGCGGGCCCACGCGGACACGCGGTCCAGGTCGTAGTCATCGCCGAGCTGCTCCAGCGCGTCGTCCACCAGCCGGTCGACCGACAGCGGACCTCCGGACAGCAGCATCGCGGTCAACAGGTCGATGACGCCCTCGTTGAGGGTGTCCTCCCACCACCGCAGGCGGTACTGGTCCGGCCGCCCACCGGCGACCATGCCGAGCCGGATCATCTCGAGCACCACGGTGCGCCAGGTGTCGAGCACCACGTCGGCGTCGGCGATCGCGGCGGGCCCACCCTGATCCTCGCGAGGATCGGCGCTGACCGCGCCAGGCGGCGCCGCGACAGCGGCGAACGCCTCGGCCAGTCGGGTCCCCTGGCGGGTGCGTCGCAGCGACGCGCCCTGCGCCCGTGCCAGTCCGCTGCCGACGGCCAGCCGGTACACCAGGTCGACCCCGAACAGGTGCGTGGTGCTCTGCGTCCGGAAGGTCCGGCCTCCGATGATCTCGTCGAAGCGGTCATCGGTGCCGAGCAGACCGACCAGGTACTTGCCGTCGGCCAGCTTGAGGTTCCCCTGCTGGGTCAGGGGCCTGCGGTCGCCGAGCCAGGCGAGGAACTGCGCGAGCTGGGTCATCGCCGGCGTCGCGAGCGCGGCCGCCGCCAGCGTCGCGTCATCGGGCAGCGCGATGGGCACCGGCCCGACGTCGCCGAGCGGGTCGGACAGCAGCCGGTCGCGCTCGGCGATCGGCCTCGCGTTGAAGTCCTCGATCCAGGCGCCGACCGCAGCCTCGTCCGTCAGGTCGACGCCCTCGTCGAGCATCGCGCCGACCAGGGCGGCGGCCGGACCTTCGCCGGTCGGCGGATCGAGCAGCTCGAAGGGGTCGTCGTTGAGCTCGCCGTCGTCCGGTTCGTCGAAGCCCTCCCACCACGTGCCGGGCAGACCGTCGAGGTAGGCGATGTAGCGGTCGATGTCCGCAGGCGCCTGGTCGTGGAGCGTGGACCACAGCTCGCCCGCCACGCCTCCGGCGATCATGTGGAGGATCTCGTGGCGGTCGTGCCCGTCGCGCTCGAGCCGGCGTGCCGTCCGGCGCACCGCCGACGGGTCGTCGTCAGCCAACTGGTTCATGACGATCTCGTGCATCGCCAGGTGCAGGCGTGGGTTGACCGCCTCACCGCCCACGACGACCTCGTCGATGTCGCCGTCGATGGCGGCCGCGAGGCCCGGATGCTGCACGCGGATCAGCAGCGCTCTGGCGTCGGCGTCATGCACGTCGACGTCGTCCGCGTCGACCTCTTCGAGGTCGGCGTCCGGGATGGCGCCGAGCCCGGTGTCGACGCACGTGAGCCACGGGCGGAGGTCGAAGGTGGCCACTGCAGGTCCCCGATGAGCAGTGATGCGTGCCCGCAGTCTTGGGCGTGTGACGCCACGACGCAACTCGACCGGACACTGCCGCCGGGATCGCATGCCGCGCCTGCGCGCCCGTACCCTGTCAGCATGCCCGCGCGGTTCATCGTGGCGCGCAACCCGGACGACGCGTCGAGTCTGCCCTACCTGCTGCGGATACCCGTGGCGGGGCCGCCGCTGCTGCTCAAGGCGAGGGGCGTGTGGCCGCGAACGTCGAAGGTGTTCTGCCACCCGCTCGACGTCTGGCCCGATGACCCCGATGTCGTCGAGGAGGTCGACGTCCGCTCGTGTGAGCGCCGCGGCCGCGCGGTCGACCTGGTGCTCGACCGCGGTCGGGAGCACCGCTCGCAGTTCGTCTTCGTCACCCTGCGTGGCGGTCGGGAGGCGGTGTTCTGGCAGACCGCGAAGACCGCGGCAGCTGCACGACCGGGCGTGCGCATCCCGTCGCGCCGTGCGGCAGGCATCGACGACCTCGAGATCGTCGTCGACACCCGCGAGCGCTACGCCTACCGGTTCGCCACTCAGCAGGCCAGCGTGCGCCGAGCCGCCCTACGCGTCGGTGACTACGCCGTCGAGCTCGACGGTGCGGTGGTCGCCGCTGTCGAGCGCAAGTCGGTCGCCGACCTGGTACGCCGTCTGGTCGACGGTCAGCTGGCGTTCGCGATGGCGGACCTCGCCGCGCTGCCCCGTGCTGCGGTCGTCGTCGACGGGCGGTACGCCGACGCGCTGAAGGCCGAGCACGTGCAGCCAGGGTTCGTCGCCGATCTGCTCGCCCGGGTCGCGGTCCGCTTCCCGTCGGTGCCGGTCGTCTTCGCCGGCAGCCGCAAGCTGGCCGAGGAGTGGACCTACCGCTACCTGGCCGCTGCCTATGCCGAAGCGATCGGCGAGCAGCGGTTCGGTTGACCCGGCCGACCGGCTCGGTTGACCCGGCCGACGGGCGACGCTCGAGCCTGCGTCGACGCGCGCCAGCGACGGGCCGCGAAGTCGCCGACCGCTTGTGACAACACCGTGGCTGCGCGACGGCACACAAAATGATGAGAAAGGCTATTACGCGGCCCAGCACAAGCGGCACGAACAGATGGACCCGAGCGGGTTGCGTGATGGGACCGATCCGCATGGCCGGCCCGTGTCTGCGGCACGGCGAACTGTTCGCGGCCCCGGCGCCTGGCGACTGCTCGCCGCCGGACTGGCACTCGGGTCGAGCGCCGCGAGGATCACCGCCCTCCTCGGGTCGAGCGCCGCGGTGACCGCCGCCGGACCGAGGGGTAGAGACGCGCCGACGGACGCCCACACAGGGAACCCACATGGCATCGCACACCGGCCCGACGGACCCCACACCGCCCGCCACCCACTCGACGGAGCCGACAGAGCCCGCCACCGCACCGACACC